>CAZYZZ010000014.1:13804-16973 GCA_964651995.1 Microcaldota archaeon | reverse complement strand
ATATGGAACCTATGATTACCTGATTTCAGTTCCATATACACTATCTACCTATGAACCCAACACCAACCTTGTCTCTGTCTACATCGAGCTCCAGTAGTAAAATATAAAACAGTTAATTCCCAATAGCTATCCAATGAAACAACGCCTAGAGCTGACTGTGAAGAGCCATGTTAAGGATGTGGCCGGAGACCACCTTAGAGAGAGGATAAAATCCGAACTTGGGCTGGATCTTGGCTGCAAGTTCATCGACGTTTATAATATGCAGCAAGAGTGCTCTGAAGAGGAGATGCTTGCTCTTGCAAAGGACGTTTTCTCAGACCATGTTTCCCAGCAATACAGCATAACAGAGCCGCTTTTTCGAAATACCTGGCGTATTGAAGTCGGCATGCTTCCTGGAGTGACTGACAATATTGGAAAAACTGCCTCAGAGGCAATTCTCGATCGCCTTGGCTCTGAGATGGAGGTTTTCTATTCAAGAGTATATTCCTTCAACGGACCAGTTGACGAGGTTGTCTGCGAGAAGATTGCAGAGCTGATCCACAATCCTCTTGTAGAAAAATACAGGATCTACCCTCCGGGCTCTGATACTGAGCCTTACCTTCCCAAGGTAAAGATAGTCCATGAGCCCAATGTCGAGAGGATAAGCCTTCATATGAGCAAGGCGAGATTCGAGGCTCTTGCAAAGGAAAAGCTCCTCTCACTTAATCATGATGAGTTTCTTGCAATAAAGAAATACTTCAAGTCTGACCGAACAATCACAGCAAGGAAAAAAGTCGGTCTTGATACCAAAATCACTGACGTTGAGCTTGAGGCAATTGCACAGACCTGGAGCGAGCATTGCAAGCACAAGATCTTCAATGCGCTTATCAGCTATGATGAGGAAGGAGAGACCCATGCCATCAATTCACTATTCAAGACCTTTATTGCAGGCGCAACTGAACAGGTGAAAAAACCCTATGTGGTGAGCGTGTTCAAGGACAATGGCGGAATCATCAAGTTCAATCATGAATTTGACATTGCAGTAAAGGTTGAGACTCACAATGCGCCTTCTGCTCTTGATCCATATGGAGGTTCCCTGACAGGAATCCTGGGAGTTCAGAGGGATGTTATGGGAACAGGCCTTGGAGCAAACCCGATTGCCAATATTGATGTTCTCTGCTTTGGACCGCTTGATACTCCAAAAGACGAGCTTCCAAAATCAGTTCTCCATCCAAAGGTCATCTATGACGGCGTTGTCCTTGGAATCGAGCATGGCGGAAACAAGATGGGAATTCCGACTGTCAATGGCTCGATCGTCTTTGAAAAAGACTACTCCTGCAGGCCCTTGGTCTATGCAGGAACAATCGGTATCATGCCGACCCAGATAAACGGAAGGCGGACTTCTGAAAAAATAATCAAGCCAGGCTATCTTGCTGTTGTGCTTGGCGGAAGGGTTGGAAAGGACGGCATACACGGAGCAACATTCTCCTCAATGCAGATAGACCAGAACGTTCCGCAGAGCGTTGTCCAGATAGGAGACCCGATAACCCAGAAGAAAACCCTGGACTGCATTCTCGAGGCCAGGGACAAGAGATTATTTGAAGCAATAACTGACAATGGAGCAGGCGGCATCTCATCAAGCATCGGCGAGATGGCAGAGTTTTCCAATGGCTGCGAGATCCACCTTGACAAATGCCCGCTCAAATATTCCGGCCTGGATCCATGGGAAATCCTGATCTCCGAATCCCAGGAGAGGATGAGCATCGCAGTTCCTCCTGAAAAACTGGGCGAGCTTATGGAAGTTGCAAAGACGCATGGAGTTGAGGCAACAGTTATTGGCAAATTCACCAATTCAAGAAGATTCCACGTTCTTTTCAATGGAAAGACAGTTGCATATCTTGATCTCAAGTTCCTTCACCACGGCCATCCTCAGCTAAAGCTCAAAGCTTCATGGAAAAAGCTCATTTATCCAGAGCCAAATGTGACAACATACAACCCAACTGATGTTCTATTCAAGCTTTTGTCCTCTCCAAATATTACTACCAAGGAAGATGCAATCAGGAGGTTTGACCACGAAGTCAAGGGCTCGAGCGTTATCAAGCCAATCATGCTTGGGCCTTCTGATGCCGGAGTGATTCGTCCTCTTTTCAATTCCAATGAAGGACTTGTGATCTCTCATGGAATATGTCCAAGATATGTCCAGGATGGATACACAATGGCAACCATGGCATTTGATGAGGCGCTTCGAAATGCAATTGCAGCAGGAGCAAGATTCGGATATCTCGCATGCCTTGATAATTTCTCATGGCCAGATCCGATCCAGTCAGCAAAAACCACTGACGGAGAACAGAAGCTCGGCTCTCTTGTTCGCGCATGCCTTGGAATGTATGACTGTGCAACCCATTTCAACATACCGATTATTTCAGGAAAAGACAGCATGAAAAATGACTATTATTCAGGATCAAGGAAGTACTCTATTCCGCCGACCCTCCTGGTTACCATAGTCGGAAAGATCAACAATGTCAAAAACGCGATGAGCTCTGAATTCAAGCTTCCAGGAGACTACATCTATGTTCTTGGAACTACCAAGAACGAGCTTGGCGGGAGTGAATTCTACAAGCTGTTTGGCGGAGTTGGAAACAAGCCACCTGAGCTCAACTGGGAAGAGCATGTCCAGACATACAAGGCACTCTCTGCTGCAATTGAAGAGGGCGTCGTTGCATCTGCCCATGATGTTTCAGATGGCGGCCTTGCAGTTGCATTTGCAGAATCTGCCCTTGGAATAGGCCTTGGCGCTGAGCTTGATACTGATCTTCTGCCTGCCCTGACCAACAAAACAGATGCCCTTTTATTCGGAGAAAGCCCGGGCAGGTTCGTTGTCAGCGTACATCCTCAGGACATCTCAAAATTCGAATACATAATGGGCAAATCAGTATATCGCAAAGTCGGCAGGGTAAGGGGAGATAGCAGATTTATCATCAAAACTGGTTCTGAAGGCCTTGTCAATGAGAATATAGAGACTGTTAAAGAAGCTTACTGGAAAGGTGTATGACTTGCTTAATACTTTTAGAGAAGAAATCGCGAAGCTAGTAGCAGATGCTGCAGAATCTGATCCAAAGGATGTGCTGCCAACTGTTGAAGTCAGCAAGGTAAGCGATCTTGCATGCAAATATCCATTCATACTTGCCAA
>CAZYZZ010000014.1:0-13704 GCA_964651995.1 Microcaldota archaeon | reverse complement strand
CTGTTCGTAATATCCTCAAAAAAATGGAAGAAGGCAACAATGAGATTGCAGCAAAGGGAAGGGAGCTTGCTGAAAACTGCGTCAAGGCCCAATATGAGACCTCATTTAATTTCGGCATCTATCATGATGTGCTTGTTTTTGAGAGCGACATAATGCATACCATATTCGATGAAGGAGTGGATTATCTCAAAAATACCGATGCAGTTGTCCTTGAGAAGGAAGGAAAGAACAAGGACTGCTGGGTTGTCAAGCTCACTGAAGATTTTGGCTTTGGGAAGCTGGAAAATCCCGACAAGATCCTGATTCGAAGCGACGGCACTGCAGTATATACCGGAAAAGATGTCATCTTCCACTTATGGAAATTCGGAAAACTGAAGCAGAAATTCAATTACCAGAAATTCCTTGACCAGCCAAATGGCAATGCTGCCTTCATGACTTCTCAATCAGGGGAAGAGATGGACTTTGCAAATGCAACAAGCGCCATAAATGTCATTGGAGTCGAGCAGAAATATCCACAAAAGGTGATTGTCGAGGTTTTCAAAAGACTTGGCTTTGAGGATGATGCAAAGCGCCTGAAACATTTATCTTATGAGCATGTGGGGCTTCCCGAGGCAAAATTCTCAGGAAGAGCAGGAACCTGGGTTGGATTTACTGCAGATGCGCTTTTTGCAGAAGCCTGCAGCCTGGTAAAAGAGAAAATCAAGCTTGATGTTCCTGATTCAGAAAAAGAGACGATCTCCAAAATGGTCGGATCATCTGCAATCAAATTCGCACTTCTAAAGACAAGCTCAGACAAGAGAATCACTTTCAAGTGGGAAGAGGCCCTCAGCCTTGAAGGAGATTCAGGGCCATATGCACAGTATGCATATGTCCGTACGAATGGTATTCTTGGAAAAACCAAGGAAAAGCCTGAAGTAAGTGAAGTGGAATTCAACAACTCTGAAAAAGAGCTGATCAAAAAGCTTGCGAAGCTCTCTGATGTTGTCTCAAGATGCTCAAAGGAGCTTGCTCCTCATCATCTATCCCAGTATTCCCTTGAGGTTGCAGCGCTTTTCAGCTCATTTTATGCCAATTCGCATGTGCTAAATGAGGAAGATGAAAAAGTGAGAAAATCAAGGCTTGCAATTACCATGGCAACTGCAACTGTACTCAAGAATTCCCTGCAGCTTCTTGGAATAGAGTGCCCTGAGCGGATGTAATCCTATTTTCTTATCCACTGCAGAACTTTTTTCGCATCTCTTTTGATTCCTTTTTTTGCAAAATACTTCAAAATATTCTCAACATCCCTCTCAAGGAACTTTTCTGAATGGGGATGCCCGAGCACAACCCCCTCCGAGAGGTCTATTATCTTTGGCTTGTCTGCTGCCAGTATGTTGTATTCGCTAAGATCAGCATGCACAAGGCCCTGCCTGTACATTTTTCTCATGTCGTCTAAAATAGAGTCAAGGTCCGCTTCTCCGTTCAATGGTCCGACAAGCTCCATAGTAGGGTATGGCAGCCCTTCTTCTCCAAGAAATTCCATCACGATGATGTTGTCAAGCACATAATATGCCCTTGGGCTGTTTACTCCTGCCTTTTTACAGATCTCAAGGTTCTTGAATTCCTTTCTGGCAAATGCCTTAACAATCTCTTTTTCATTGTGCTTTATCTTTTCAAACCTGGGGTCTCCCTGCAGGTATGTTTTTCTTCTGAAAAAATGAGTAGTTTCAACCTTGTATATCTTTATCGCAACAAATATCCCATCTGCAGTTTTTGCACGAAAAACATTTGCCTCCTTTCCAGTTGAAATCGGGTTTTCAACAGTTTCAACAATGCCCTTCTTTATTAATTTAGAAAGAGAGAGTAGTGTGTGCTTATCAAAAACATCACTCTCTATTTTTATCCGTTCTTTTAGCTGAAAATCCTCTTTTGAAGGCTTTTTTCGTCCCATGATCAGATATAACCTTCTTCCTTAAGGATTCTTGCCTGCGATGGGAAGTATCTCCAGATGACATCTCCTTTTTTGTCTCCTTCAATTTCCCATGGCCTGACTATGACAACGTCCCCTTCTCTGACCCAGATTCTGTTTTTGAGTTTTCCAGGAACTCTGCACATCCTTTCCTTTCCGTCCTTGCAGGCAACTTTCATTCTTGATCCGCCCATAAGGCCAAGTACCATGCCAAGAACCTCGCCATCTCGCGGAAGTCTCATCCTTCTTCTTTCTTCTTCTTTTGAAAGCACAGGTCTTGCGCCTGTCTTCTTTTTCTTTCTTCCGCCTCTATAGCCGCCTTTTCCTGCCAACATATCACCTTATGGCCATCCTGGCACCGCATGCCTCGCAAACAAGGTTGCGGACCCTATGGCCCATCTCTTCAATGTGCGTATCAGGTCTATTGCATTCCTTGCACATTACGAATTTCTTTATGTATTCCTCAAGTTTTTTATTAACCATGTCTCCTGTCAGTCTCCTCTGAAGAACCAGTCTCTCCTCCCTTATTTCAACAGGAACAGCAAGCTCTTTTGAAAGGTACTTTGAGATCATTGTCTGCTCTCTTCTGATCTTGTCGCAGACAACCTTGAAGTTTTTGATTATTGTCTTGTTTCCCTCTGAGAAATATTCAAATTTGGGCATTTCGAATCTCTCTGCCTTTGCCTCTTTTTTCGGCAGATTAGTATATACATTATCTAGAAGTTTTTCATACTCAGAAGACATAATGGAAATTAACGGGGAATACTTTTTAAATTACGTCCCTTCCTCCCAACTCGACAGATACTCCTTCTGTTCTTTGGTCAGTGTATCCTTTTTCACTCCCATAGCATCAAGCTGCAGCTCTGCAATATGATTGTCGATTTCATCTGGAAGCGTTATCACTTTATTCTCCATCCTGCCCTTGTTCCTGACCAGATACTCACAGGCAAGCGCCTGTCCTGCAAAAGATGTTGCCATGACCTCGGACGGATGGCCCTCTGCTGCTCCAAGATTTACAAGCCGCCCTTCTGCACAGAGGAAAATCTTCCTGCCGTTTATCTCATATTCCTCAAGGAACGGCCTGATTCTGCGCGCTTTTCCATGTTTTGAGAGTCCCTTGACATCTATTTCATTGTCAAAATGTCCGGAGTTTGCCAGAATGGCACCATCCTTCATCTCCTTCATGTGCTCTACTCTGATGACATGTTTGTCTCCGGTAACTGTCAGGAATATCTCTCCGAGCTTTGCTGCTTCTGCAATTGGAAGGACCCTGTATCCATCAAGCACTGCTGTCATAGCCCTGAATGCATCGACTTCTGTTACTATGACATTTGCTCCCATTCCCTTTGCCCGAAGCGCAACTCCTTTTCCGCAGTCTCCATATCCGCACACGATGAATGTCTTGCCTGCGATGAGCACATTGGATGCCCGAAGGAGCCCGTCAATAGAAGACTGCCCTGTTCCATAATAATTGTCAAGAAGGTGCTTTGTCTTGTTGTCATTTACTGCGATCATGGGGCATTTCAGCGCTCCATCGCTTTCCATTGCATGAAGCCTTATGATTCCCGTGGTTGTCTCCTCGCATCCGCCGATCAGCTTCTCAAGCTTGTCTGCGTGCTTTGTATGAAGTGCAGTGACAAGGTCGCATCCATCATCTATCGTGATGTCAGGAGACTGCGCAATCACATTCTCAATATACTGGTAATACTCTTCCTTGCTCTCGCCTTTTTTTGCATAGACAGAAATTCCTTCTTCTGCAAGGGCAGCTGCAACATCGTCCTGTGTTGATAGCGGATTGCAGCTTGCAATTGCAACCTTTGCTCCTCCTGCGACAAGTGTCCGGACAAGAACTGCAGTTTCCTTTGTCACGTGCAGTGCAAGCCCTATAACCATTCCCTCAAACGGCTTTTCTGCTTTGAATCTCTCCCTTATTTTCAATAGTATCGGCATGTTGCGCTCTGCATACTCTATGTTCAGCGCTCCCTGCCCTGCCAGTTCCATGTCCTTTACTTCATAATCAGCCATGTAGGCCTTTCAATATGAAATCAATAAAAAATGCTCGGAGAGATTCATATGGATGATTGAGTACCTGCTCTTTGCACTTGGTTTTATTCTGCTTCTAAAAGGTGCAGATTATCTTGTTGAAGGAGCATCTGCTCTGGCCGGAAAACTTGGAGTCTCCAAACTTATAATCGGCCTTACAGTAGTTGCCTTTGGAACTTCCATGCCAGAGCTTGTTGTCAATGTAATTGCTGCAACAGAGGATACAGGTGATGTGGCTCTTGGTACGATCATTGGAAGCAACCTCTCCAATATCCTGCTGATTTTTGGTATAGCAGCAATCCTGCATCCTCCGAAAATGCAGCGGTCTACTGTCTGGAAGGAAATACCATTCAGCCTGCTTGCTGTTTTTGTCCTCTTTGTTCTGGCAAATGATTTTCTGATAGATGGAAATGAGATATTTTCACTCACAAGAACCGATGGAATCATTCTGCTATTCTTCTTTGTGATATTCCTCTACTATCTCTTTGGAATGTTCCACAATGGGGAAGGGGAGAAAAAATCCGTCACAATGAGCAATAGAAAAATGGCAGGACTGATAGCCCTTGGGATGGTCGGCCTCTACCTGGGCGGCCGCTGGACTGTCGAGGGAGCGGTTTTCATAGCAAGAACCCTCTCAATCAGTGAATTTACAATTTCAGCGATTATTGTTGCGCTTGGAACTTCTATGCCGGAGCTGGTCACATCTGTCCGGGCTGCAATGAGAAAAGATGCAGATCTGGCAGTCGGCAACATCGTTGGATCAAATATCTTCAACATCTTCCTGGTCCTGGGAATTACGGCAACGATTTCCCCAATAGCAATCCCAGGCTTCCTTAACAGTGACCTGGCCTTCCTTTCATTTGCGACGCTGCTTTTATTTGCGTTCATGTTTATTGGCAGAAGGTACCTGCTTGAGAAATGGGAAGGTGCAATCTTCCTACTCTTTTACATCGGCTATGTGGCCATGCTTCTTCTGAGGGGCTGAACTCCTACATATTGATTTATATATATGTATTGTTTTGTACATATGAGGAAATATGATTGTCGATGCGAAGCTCGCTCAATTCGGTAAAAACTTCGAGAAGAATATGGCCAAAGAGAAATTCGCCCTTTTTCTCCTGTGGATGATATCCAAGAAAGAGCAGCACGGGTATGAAATAATAAAAACGATCCAGGATGACCCAGTCATGCCGAATTTCCCGGCAAGCAAGATATATCCAATACTGAAGGTACTGAGCAAGAAAGCCCTGGTCTCACAGAAGAAAGTGATGCATGGCAAGAGAATCCGCAAGGTATATTATATAACTGCAAAGGGCAGGGACATGCTTAAAAAAGCAAAAGCCCATATTCGAAAGAGCCATCTTATGATGGCATATGTGGAGGACATGTGCAAATGAAAGAGGTCATGAAGCTTGAGAATGTCACCAAGACTTACATAATGGGCGAGGACATCAAGGTCCATGCGCTCCAGGGAGTGACAATGAAGATCTGTGATAATGACTTTGCAGCAATCCTTGGCCCAAGCGGCTCTGGAAAATCCACCCTTCTTCATGTTATGGGCCTTCTTGATACTCCAAGCACCGGAAAACGCTACATCGACGGAATCGAGACCAGTACTATGTCAGAGGATGAGCAGGCCAAAATCCGTGGCGAGAAGATCGGATTCGTTTTCCAGACTTTCAACCTGATCCCATCACTAACGGCACTTGAGAATGTGGAGCTGCCAATGATGCTGAAGGAAGGTGATGGGTACAAAAGAAAAAAACGCGCAGCAGATCTCCTCACCCAGGTCGGTCTTGGAGACAGGTTAGATCATCTGCCAGGCCAGCTTTCAGGCGGTCAGAGGCAGAGGGTGGCAATTGCAAGGGCCCTTGCAAACAACCCGGAGATTATCCTGGCAGATGAACCAACAGGAAACCTTGATTCAAAGACCGGACACGAAGTTCTTGGCATATTCAAAAAACTCCATAAGGAAGGGCGTACCATTATCATTATTACTCATGATGCCTATGTGGCTGAGCAGGCAAAGCGCATGCTCAAATTAATGGATGGAAAAGTAAACGACAATAATGCAAGGTGTAAAAAATGATGAAGAATGTATTGTTAGTATTGATGCTTTTTAGCATGACATTTGCAGGATTATCAATCGATGAGTATTCACTTACGAAAGATATCTATAATCCTGGAGAACCAGGAGTAGCGACGGTGAAGGTCACCAATCCAGTTGGTAGTGAAAGAGTCTCTTCTATCAGCATGAGCATTACGGCTGCTCCTGAATTAACTGTTACCGGCACCCCTAAATTAGCTGATATTGATTCTGGTGGCTCAGCAATTGTATCAATACCCTTCAAGGTTAAGCCAGGTACCAAGGCCGGAATCTATACGGTCCATGCATTCTTCAGCGGATTCCTCAGCTCAGATGCTCCAGGGCTCTCACAGCAGTCTGTAAACAGCGTGACAATTCCAGTAACAGTGGTAAATGAACCTGAGTTTTCATTCTATGTGGACTCAAAAGTCCTAACTGGATTTGATTCTGTCAATGTTACTATTTCCAATAACGGAGGTGCTGCAAATAATGTCAAGCTCAGTCTTCCAGGAGAAGTTTCAGTCTATGGTTCTGACCAGTTGTATCTTGGGGATATCTCCGGAAACAAGACAATCCAGCTTCTTCTAGATTCAAGGGATGTTCCTGATGGAGCAACAGATGTCCTTATGGAACTTTCATATGATGATGAGCTTGGGATCCCGCATACTGAAAATGCAACCATCCGCATGACAGTAAGGGATGAGCCGCTTGATGTAAAGTTCACTCAAAAAACAGACCTCTACACAAGGGATGAGAGCACACTGACAATCGAAGTGAAGAATGAAGGGGATGTAACACTCAAGGATGTTCGCCTGTCATTTATGAACAATACCATCCGCCTGAAGGATCAAACCGAATTCAAGTTCGGAGATCTTGCTCCAGGATCAACTGCCACAGTATCCGCGTTAGTATACACTGAGGAAGCTCCAGGAGTAAACCTTCTTCCATCGAAAGTCGAGTGGATCGAGCAGGATGTTCAGAATGAAGAAGAGCGCCATGTTGCAATTACAGTCACTTCAGATGCTGATGTTGCGGTGTTTTTGGAAGCAAAACCACTGCCGCTTTCAGTTGGATCGGAGCATACTGTATCAGTTCTTGTTTCCAATCTCGGATCGTTTGCAATTGAAAACGTCGATGTTACGATCACATCGCCTGCAATGAGTTCACTTGATATATCAAACAACCAATATATCGGCGGCCTTCAGAGGGATGATTTCTCAACAGTGCAATTCCTCATGAAGCCAAACCAGTCAGGAACCCAGCCAGTGAATATAAAGGTCAACTACAGGGATGCGTCTGGAGAATGGAAAACAGAAACAATTACCCAGACAATAACGATCTACCAGCCTGACATGCAGGACTCGAGCCCCATTCCACTGCTTCTGCTCCTGGCAGGAGTGGTTGTGCTTGTGTGGTGGTTCAAGTTTAGGAAGAAGAAGTAATTTTGCTGGTGGAGGAATGAACCTTCAGGATATTATTAATTTCACCCTGCATTCCCTTCTTCACCAGAAACTTCGCTCATTTCTTACTGTGCTTGGAATCATAGTCGGCATCTCATCTGTGATCCTCCTTGTTGGCCTGGTCCAGGGCTTGAAGACTGATGTTCTCTCCCAACTTGAGGATTTCGGGCCCCGCACAATACTTATAACGCCAAGAAGCACCAGCAGCGGCGGATTTGGCGGCCCTTCATCTTTTTCACCGACTACCGGAAAACTTTTTGAGAAGGATTATGAGCGGGTCAAACGCCTTCCTGAAATTGAGAGCATAACAAAAATCATATCAGGAACAACTACAGTTCAATTCAAGGACCAGTCAATCAGCGGGACTGTATTCGGAATCGAGGCAAGTCTTTTTGACGACACAGTTCCAGTTGAGATAGACTCCGGCCGTTTCCTTGATGATAGTGATAGGGGCGTTGCAGGTATAGGGCATGATATTGTAGAAGGTTTTGACGAAGATGTCAAGACCCAGTCAAATCTTCTGCTTGCTGGGAAAAAATTCAAGGTAATCGGAACGCTTAAGCCAACGGGCAATTCATTTGCCCCTATAGACAATGTAATATTCATAGCATTTGATGATGCAAAGGAGCTCTTCAACGAGTCCCTCCTGGACAATGAAATCTCGGCAATCCGGCTTACATTGAAGGAGGGCACCAATGTCAGCGCAGCAGAAGATGAAATCGTTGATATAATGCTGGCTTCCCACAGGGTAACAGAAGATGAGAAGGACTTTGGCATAATCAGCCCTGAATTCATAAACAAAACATTCACAGGGGTGCTTGACACAATCACACTGTTCCTCGGTGCAATCGCATCAATTTCCCTGATTGTCGGGGGCATCGGGATCTCAAACACCATGTTCATGAGCGTCCTGGAGAGGAGGCGCGAGATCGGAACAATGAAGGCAGTAGGAGCAACCACCACTCAAATCCGCAATATCTTTATTGTTGAGAGCAGCATTATCGGGATGCTGGGCGGAATCCTTGGCCTCACACTGGCAATAGTGATAGGGTTCATCATAACCCTCTTTGACATCAATTTCATTTTTGATCCATTTGTCATGATAGGTGCAGTTGCATTCTCAATAATCATTGGATTGATCTCCGGGACATTCCCTGCAATAGAGGCGGCAAAAGTCGACCCGATGGTAGCGCTGAGGTATGAGTAGATGAACATCAAAGACGCGATAATGTATGCTTTGAAGAACCTTGCCAAAAGGAGCCTGCGCAGCTGGCTTACCATCGTTGGTATGGTCATTGGCGTAATAGCAATCGTGGTCATTCTCTCAATCAGCGAAGGTTTCAACAAGGACATAAATGACCAGCTCGCAGCCTTTGGAGCTGACCAGATGTTCATCTATCCATCATCTGATCTGCTCGGTTCTTTTTCCGGAGGCGGCTCATTTTCCCAAACCAGCGGCAAGCTGTATGATGAGGATGTCGAGGATATCCGCTCAATTCCAGGGGTTAAGGAAGTTGCGCGTAGTGTCTATGGCAGGGCGAGCATTTCATTCAAGGATAAGAATATAACGGCATTTGTCCTTGGTGCAGACCGCGAAATGTTCGATATGTATGGGGATTACATAGAAACAGAATCAGGAAGAATATACAAGGACGGGGAGCGCAATGTCATTTACTTTGCAGCTGATGCTGCTACTGATTACTTTGGAAAAGATGAAGTCAAGGTTGGAAATATTGTCCAGGTCAATGAGAAAAACTTCCGTGTTGTGGGCGTTCAAAAGAGGATAGGAACATCGCTCTCATCCCAGGATGATTCATCCATATATGTTTCTTTTGAAGATGGACGGGATCTGTTTTCAGGCCAGCTTCTTGATGATGAAGTCGGTCTTATCATGGTCCAGGTTGATGAGGGCTTCACTGCAGATGAGATTAAAGAAACAATAGAGCGCAAACTTGCAGCAAACCACCATGTCCGTTTGGATGAAAAGGATTTCTCAGTAATCACATCAGATCAGATCAATGAGGTTGTTGGATCTGTTCTCTTCAGCATCCAGATCGTGCTTGCAGCAGTAACCCTGATTGCCTCACTGGTTGGTGCAATTGGCATTGCAAATACAATGTTCATGAATGTCCTTGAGAGGATAAAGGAGATCGGAGTTCTCAAGGCAGTGGGCGCAACCAGGATGCAGATACTCACATTATTCCTTGTTGAAAGTGCAATAATCGGCTTTGCAGGCGGCTTGATCGGACTTCTTCTTGGCATGGGCGTTCTTGAGCTGCTCCAGCAACTCTTTGATGTTCCTGTTTTCCTGAGGCTGAGGATAATAGCATTTGTATTTATCTTTTCAGTTGGAACAGGAGTCCTTGCAGGCTTCCTTCCTGCCTGGCGCGCTGCAAAGATGGATCCGGTAGACGCGCTGAAATTCTGATCCTACAGTTTATCTGCTGCAGCTGCTACTGTTTTTAGGAATGCATCAGTATCATCCTTGTTTGTCAGCGCAGTTATCCTGATCAGTGCAGGATGGTGCGGCCATCGCTCTTGCGGAAGGAAAGAAATCCCCGGAACGCAGTTAATGACCGGAAGACCATTCTCCAGAGAAAACTCTGCGAGCCATTTTGCCTGATTGAATTTTGCCCCAAACTTGGTCAGGCCATGGAATCCAAAACCTATATAGAAAGATGCGAGGGTGTTTGGATCGATGTGGGTGATTTCTCCAGAGTGATCATAATACCTGGCAAGGTATATTCCATCTATCTGCCGAAGCGCTCCTGCAATTTTCATCAGGTTCGCATTTGCAGATTCCCTTCTTCCATCCATGTATTCAGTGTCTGTTCCAAGTGCTCTCTCATCTGTTTCAATCTTCATAAGATACTCAAGAAGCCCTGCCTGAATCGGGTTTGGAACAAGTCCAAGAGTTGGCTGGACTATGTTGTCAAGGCATGCGAAATAGTCTTCTCTGGTCTCCGGGTGGAAAGATTCTGGCCAAAGCATCCGAAGAGCACCTAACCTCAGTCCGCAAAGTCCATGCCCTTTTGATGCTGTCTCAAAGACGCCGACAGGAATTTCCATCTTCTCATCTATTGCAATTTCTATCGGGTCAAGTGGCTTGCCATCCGGCCTGAATGTTTCATATGCAGTATCAAAGAATGCGATTATCGGTCTTCCTTCCTTTTTGCTTTGCCTTCTCACAACATCCATGATCTCTACAACCACTTCTCTGGGGGTTGCAGAACCGATCGGGTTTCCGATTGTTGTTGTAACTACACACCTTATTTCTGTTCCGTTTGAGGCATTTTGCTCAAGCACCTTTTGAAGAGACGCCGGATCAGGAACTCCATCGCTTCTCAGCTCAAAATTCCTCAGCTCTGCATTTCGATAGTATGCTGCGCCAAGATGTATGATGTATATCCAGTCATGAACAGCAACAGCATGTTCAGGCCTAAGTATTGCAGGGGCAAGTCCATAGTGCGCTGCCTGGCTTCCGCCTGCTGTTATGAGTACTTTTACGTCCTGAAATTTTCCGGAATCCTTCCTGACACTTGCAGGGTCTGAGAGGTTGGCTCCTTTGAGGTATTCCATGAGCTGCGGAATTCCATATGAAGTTGCAGTATAGCTGCAAGATGCCCTGTCGTTTGCTGCTCCCATGCTTTTCCTCATGCATTCCATGAGGGTCGGATTTGGCGGAAAGTCAGGATATGCATTTGGATTTCCAAGAGACATCCCGATTATTCGCACTGCCTTCTCATGATCCTTTGCGCCGGCCTTTTTTACTTCGTTCCACATGACCTGCGGGTTTCCTCCGGAATTCCTGACTATTGTCTCTACGCGCGCAAGATCTCCAAGCACACTTCGAAGTGCAAATTCGTTCTGTGCATTTGCTTTTCCAAAAACAGGCTCAAGCCCAGTTACCCTCAGGGTTGTTCTTGACATTCTTCCGAATGTCCTGCTGGCATCTCTTCTGTATTCTGCAGTTCTAAACTGGCGCTCTCCCATATCACGACCTCAAATAAGAATTAGAATAAGTATTAGTTGGCGCTCTTTTTAACCCCACACCACAAGAAATCAGAAATTCCGTCAATTGCCACTGGAAAATTGTGTTGTTTTCCAGTTACCTATTTATACTTTCCTAATTTAACTCAGAACTGATTCTATGGATTTAATTGTTGCAGAAAAACCCCGCGTAGCAGAAAAGATCGCCAATGCAATAGGCGAATCGGTCAAGAAAAAGTCATACAAGGGGGTCTATTATTACGAGGCAAAAAGAAGCGGGCAGGAATTTATGGTTGCTCCTGCAGTTGGTCATGTTTACACTCTTGTCGAGAAGGAAAAAACCCGCAGCTATCCTGTTTTTGATATAGACTGGGTGCCTGCATATGAGGCATCAAAGGAAGCTGCCTATACAAAAGGCTATGTAGAGCTCATCCAGAAACTTGGGAAAAGCGCCGATACATTTGTCTCTGCCTGCGACTATGATATTGAAGGAAGCACCATAGCATACAATGTATTTCGTTTTGCAACTACAATCCGCGAAGGGCGGAGAATGAAATTCTCAGCCTTGACCCAGGCAGACCTTGAAGCTGCATATGATGACCGCGGAGAATTCGACTATTCAAATGCATATGCCGGTGAAGCAAGGCACATCATAGACTGGTATTATGGTATCAATCTCAGCAGGGCCCTGATGGGAGCTCTTCGCGCTGCCCACAGATACAAGGTCATGTCAGTCGGACGTGTCCAGGGACCTGCGCTTTCCATACTCTCAAATCTCGAATCAAGCATCCGCGCTTTTGTTCCGGTTCCATACTGGGAGCTGACAACCAATATCAAGGAAGTTGAATTCAAGCACAAGAAAGACCGTTTCCTTGATGAGGCCGAAGCATCTGCTTCAAAGGATAATACAAAGTCAACCGGAAAAGTTTCCAAGGTCGACAAAAAAGAGCAGAAGATCGCGCCGCATCCTAACTTTGACCTGACTGCCCTGCAGGTTGAAGCATACAAGCTCTTCAAATTTTCTCCCTCAAGGACACTGGAGCTCTCACAGCATCTCTACGAAGCATCACTGATCACTTATCCAAGGACTTCCTCAAACCAGATTCCAGGCTCAATCAAACTTGGTCCGATCCTATCTGCCCTTGAGAAGAACAAGGACTATTCATCACTAGTCAAGAAGATCGAATCAAACAAATGGACAAAACCGGTCCAGGGAAAGAAAAAGGATCCTGCGCATCCTGCAATCCATCCAACAGGCCAGAGCCCGGGTTCCCTTGATCCGCACCAGAAGAACCTGTATGATCTTATTGTAAGAAGATTCCTGGCATCATTTGCCACTGATGCAAAGAGAGCGCGAAACAGAGTTGAAGTTGAGAGCGGCGGCGAGCAGTATTTCGCATCAGGAAGCAGGATTGCCGAGCCAGGCTGGACTGAATTCTACGGTAAATACTATACAACAGAAGATGTCGAGCTTCCGGAATTCAAGGAGGGAGAGCCAGTAAAACTTTCCAAAGTTGAAAAAACAAGGAAGGAAACCAAGCCTCCAAAAAGGTATACTCAGGCTTCAATTGTTTCAGAGCTTGAAAAAAGGCATCTTGGAACAAAGGCAACAAGGTCAGTGGTTGTTGACACCCTCTTCAAAAGAGGATATGCAGAAGGAAAATCCATTGAGGTGAGCGACTTTGGGCTGAAGGTGTCCGATGTTCTCCAGAAGTATGCTCCTGAAATTCTTGATGAGCACCTGACACGATCACTCGAAGAAAAAATGGAGCTCATCCAGGATGGCAAGCTTGACAAAGAGGAAGTCATAAACGAATCAAAGGAGCTTCTGACCGGAATCCTTACAAAGTGGAAGAAGAACGAAGCCGAAATCGGTGCAAATCTCCTTGATGCACTTCAGACTACCCTGGAGCAGGAGAGCCTGGTGGGCCCCTGCGACAAGTGCGACAAGAAGCTTCGCATCATCCGCATGAAGTTCAAAAAACAGTTCATCGGATGCCACGGCTATCCGAATTGCAGAAATACCTATCCCCTTCCAACAGGCGCATATGTTAAGCCAACTGGAAAAGAGTGTCCTTCTTGCGGCAAGCCAACTATAAATGTTAAAAAGGGCAGGATTAGATATACTATGTGTATTGATCCGAATTGTCCGTCAAAAGCAGACTGGCGCAAGAAGA
>CAZYZZ010000013.1:16502-18043 GCA_964651995.1 Microcaldota archaeon | reverse complement strand
ATCATAGCCCCATTGTCACGATTGTATTCATTTGGAGCAACATCGAATTTTATTTCTGCATCAATGCACATTGTCTTTAGCATCTCTTGGAGCCTTGTATTCTGTGCAACACCGCCGCAGACAAGAAGCTCATTCTTTTTTGCAAGGAACAGCGCACGCTCAGTAACCTCGCATGTCATTGCAAATGCAGTTTCCATAAGCGAGAATGCAACGTCCTTCTTATCAAACTTGTTTGCAAGTTTTTCTGCCTGAGTAAGCAGTCCGGAAAAAACAAGGTTCATTCCCTTTACCGTATATGGAAGCTCAACGTATTTGCCGCCTTCTGCAAACTTGGAGAGGGCAGCTCCATGTGCATGCTCAAGCTTTATTGCGCGTGCAAAGCTATCAAAAAGATTCCCTATTCCGACATCCAGGGTTTCTCCAAGGACATGATAATAGTTATCTTGTTCAATGAGTATCTGTGAATTTCCGCCTGAGAGATAGAGTATCAATGGTTTTTCCATTTTGCAGAAATGCTCTCCTATCTTCACATGGGCATATGGATGATTTACGCCTATTATCTTCTTGCTGTATTTGAGTGCCAGAAATTTTGCTGCACTCACGCCAAGAGATAGCGGGGATCCTATTCCGGGCCCTTGCGAAAATGCAATAAGCTCGATATCATCCATGGAAAGATTTGCATCTGATAGGCTTTGTTTTAGAACAGATGAAAAAACCTTTGCATGATGGTCTGCAAGCTTTCTTGGAATGAGGCCTTCATTTCCGCCACTATAAGTATCAATGACATTGGAAAGTATTTCCGGCCCGTCTGAAATCCCGATAGAAAGGGTATGTGCAGTTGCCTCAATACCAAGAACTTTCATACAAGAAACCTCATCACAACTATTGCAAGAAGATTATAGAAAACGTGTATCGCAAGGCATGGAGTGATGCTTTTTGACTTGTGGAATATGAATGCAAGGATTGCTCCTATTACAAATGCTCCAATAATTTCCATGATAGAGCCATATGAAAAATGCACAAAGCCAAAGAGAGCTGAGGAGATTATTATTCCGGCAAACGGATTGATCAGGGATCCTATCTTTTTGACAAGAAATGCCCTGAAGAAAAGCTCTTCTGAAACAGGCGCTGCCAATACTGCAAATACTAGGATGGAAAGCGGAAGATCTGCAACCTTTTCAGTGATTTTTTGCTGGTCATTGAATCCGATCACCACAGAAAGGATCCCTATGATAAATAAAATTGCAAAAATTGAAAGCAGGCCAAGTACTGAGAATATGAAAGTAGTCCTCAGCTTGCCCGGAAAACCAATAGATGACAAAGTGGAGCGAAGATCAGACTTCCACAGGAAATACATAGAGATTGAGAACAGCCCTATGTGAATTGCTGCTGCAGAAATGTAAAGTATCAGGTCTTCAGGACCAAATAGGGATAGTGCAAAGACTAGTATAGAAAATAAGAATAGAAATAAAAAGAAAGATTTCATTTTTTCTCAAAGTAACCGCATTTGCCGCAGGAAAGTCTGTCTTTGTGAACAGCCA
>CAZYZZ010000013.1:12182-16402 GCA_964651995.1 Microcaldota archaeon | reverse complement strand
TTTTTCTCAAAGTAACCGCATTTGCCGCAGGAAAGTCTGTCTTTGTGAACAGCCAATTTTACTCCAGCACCACATTTTGGACAGAATTTGCCTGGCTTGTATGGCCTTGGTCCTGTTTTTTTCTTTACTTTCTCTACTTTTTTCTTTTCTGCTTTCTTTTCGGCCATTTGGATCACTCTTTCTTAGGCTCTTCCTTCGGAGCTTCTTCTTTTGCTTCAGCTTCTTCCTTCTTTTCTTCATTTGGAGCTTCTTCCTTCTTAGGCTCTTCCTTTGCTTCGGCTTTTGGCTCTTCCTTATTCTCTTCCTTTGGAGCTTCTGCCTTGGCCTCTTCCTTTGGAGCTTCTTCCTTCTTAGGCTCTTCCTTTGCCTTGCCAACCTTGAATCTCTTCTGGATGTGCTCAGGCTCGGTGTTTGCTAGTGCATCTACATTCTCATAAGAGTGTGCGACGACTTTTGCCATTTGTTTTCCAAAGCCGGTATTGATTTCACGAAGAACGACCAAATCAGGATTTGCACCGATTTTGCCGCAGATTGATTGTTTAATGTCTCCTCTGCTTGGAGTTGCTCCTTCATATGAAACTTCTGCTTCAATTTCCTTTCGACTTAGTAGTTTATTCTCTACAGTAGACTTGATATCAACGTTCATCTAACTCTCTCCATCTTCCTTTTGCCCATAGCGGCTAAAATATCAACTTCCTTTCCAGCCTCAACCTGGCCTACAAGCTCTTCTGGAATGTCCATGTCATAAACTTCATAGGTTTCCTTATCCATAACCTGTGTAGTGGTTCCTGAAACAGACATAACCTGAACTGTTTTCCTGTCGATGATTGGAACTTCAACGTCGGCATCTCCAGGACTTAGAAGTGTCTTCTTCTGTCCATTGAAAATTCCAATAGCTGTAATTCTCATCTTTGCTGAACCGTGCTTTCCAGGCTTAGAGCTTTCAATCTGAACAACCCTGCATGGAATATCGTCGACAAGCACGTATTTTCCTACTCTTAAATCCTTTGCAATAGCAAATACTTTCTCTACCATGATAACACCTAAAACGAGAAAAGACTATAAGTTATAAAACATTAGGGTTTTTAAATCAGATTAATGATCATCGACTCTCACTGCCACCTGTATGACCTCAAAAATTACACACTACCGAGAGATATTTACCCCGTGGTTGTGGGATATTCCTACTCGTCAAACAAAAAAGCAGTAGCAATTGCCAAGGGAAAATACCCTTTTGTTCTTGGAATTGCGCCACAAAGTGCAATAAAGCATGGAACAGATAGACTTGAGGAATGGGTAGAATTCATAAGAGAGAGCAAACCACATGCAATCGGAGAGGTAGGACTTGACTACAAATGGCCAGAAACCAATGAGGATGTGGAAGCTGAGAAAAAGGTATTCTCAAGAATGATTGAGCTTTCAGATGAGATGAGGATCCCTCTTGTAATCCATTCAAGAAACAACCCAAATGACAATGATCTTCCAAAGAATGCAGTTGAAGACATACTTGAAATGGTTGGAGAGAGAAAAGTTCTGATGCACTTTTATTCAGGGAGCGCCGAGCTTGCCAAAAAAATTGTCGATAATGGAGGATACATCTCAATAATCCACCTCCACTCCAAGGAGCGGCGGAAAGTTATTAATAGTATTCCGCTTGAAAGACTGTTAGTTGAAAGTGACAGCCCTTTTGTTGGCAGGACTCCAGATGTAATCCGTGAAGCAATCGACTACATATCTGAGGTAAAACAGATCAGCAGGGAAGAAGTTGCTAAGAAAACAACCGAGAATGCAATGGAATTCTTTGGTTTTGAGGTGCAAGATGTTTCTTAAAAAATTGCTTGGGAAGGAAAAACCCGAAATTGCTGTTTTGGTCGACGGCCCGAACATACTGAGAAAGGCATTTAGTGTTGATCTTGCCGAAATCAGAAGGGAACTGGCAAAACATGGAAACATCAGAATTGCAAGGATATACCTTGACCAGTATGCTTCAGATAAGCTGATTGAGGCAATGGTCAACCAGGGATTCAAGACAGAAATAACAACAGGAGACGTTGATGTTACAATGGCAATCGAGGCCATGGAATATGTTCTTGATCCGAACATAGATGTTGTGGCGCTGATGACAAGGGACAGTGATTTTATCCCTGTAATTGTCAAGGCAAAGGCTCATGGCAAAAAGACTATGATCATAGCAACAGATGTTGCCTTCAGCGCTG
Source organism: Microcaldota archaeon (assembly GCA_964651995.1). Classification (GTDB taxonomy): domain Archaea; phylum Micrarchaeota; class Micrarchaeia; order Anstonellales; family Bilamarchaeaceae; genus Bilamarchaeum. The sequence continues at coordinate 14,186 of CAZYZZ010000013.1, read as the reverse complement.
CTCTGAGAAATACAGCAGACAAATTAATCATTTTCAGAAGCAAGGGAAAAATAGAGACAATTTCGAATTCAGAATAAATTTAAACTCATAACATAAATAGATAAGATGAAAGATTTTGTTTTTTAGAGGTGAAAATATGGGAGAACGAAGACCATTTGATGTATTGAACGGTTCGCTGAACAATACTGTAATTATTGGAATGAAAGGCGGCTACGAATTCCGCGGAGTTATGGTAGCCTACGATGTACACATGAACCTAGTGCTTGAAAAGGCAGAACAAATCGTTAACGGAGAAGTTAAGCGAGGAGTTGGAACTGTTCTTGTTCGAGGAGATTCAGTAACATTCATTTCCCCTTCATGAATTATTTCATAACAGGAAATTTTCTTTTTTTTTATTTTATAATTTTTAATAAACAAAAATTGGGCTCGTGGCTCAGTAGTAGAGCGCTCCCTTGGCATGGGAGAGGCCGGGGGTGCGATTCCCCCCGAGTCCACTTATTTTAACGTGGTTCTGGACCTTCGCGCCTCAGAATTGCAAGCGCATTTTTGCCAGGATTAGTAATGCCATACGTGAATTCATTGGAGTCCTTGCTGACTATTTCTACAAAAGAATTTGAGCGAAGTTCAAATACTCCCCTGATCGCACTTCTTCTACTCAGACCAGTTTGCTCTGCTAATTGTGCAGCAGTCTTTGGACTGTCTGCCAGTGCGTTTAGAACTAATATTTCTCTCTTGCTAAACCAGCTTGCTAGTTGCGAACGTCTTGCTTCTCCAACTATTGCTGCAACAAGCCGAAGAAGATCTCTGCCTCCTAGTTTTTTCTTGTCTAGTGTTTCCTTTACAAAACCCAAACCGCCAGTAATATGCATGTTGTTTGCACCTGCGGAATCTTCTATTAAAACTTGAAACTTGCTAGAGCCCAATCCGCCGAAAGCTCCCCTTGTTCCATTTATTCTAATTGTATCAGATCCAACTGTCTTTTTTCCTGCTACTTTTTTCATGCAGAAGCCTGATACTTTGATTTGTATTGCATCCATTATCTTCCACCCAGGCACATATTATTTAGGAGATATTAAATCTTTTTGTATTACTCATTACCACTAAAATTAGTTGTCTTATTACGTATTTCAATATCAGTCCCGGGGCCAGTTGGAGGATTTCTATATTCAAAAACTGGGATACTAAAATAGTTTTTCCATGTTTTGCAGAAAATCCAGAAATAACTTTAATTAACTAGTTATGTTATAATACATTGTATAGTATGGGCTTAGAATTGTCCAGCAAATGGAATGATATCTATGAAAAAATTGAGAGGTAGCAGCAATAATGATGGAAGAAGCAATAGGTCTCAAAGATCAAAGCCGCCGCTTTTAGAAGAGCCTTTTACACGAAGAATTAACAGGCTGATTGAGGCTCTTGGAGATTTAAACAATCTAAAGAGGGGAGAGGCAGCTTCTACCCTGATGTCGATGGAGCATGATGGAGTCACTCCTGTACTGGTTGAAGCCCTTGATAGCAGAAATAATCGGGTTCAAGCTGCAGCCATCATCATACTTGGAATGAGACATGACGATTCTGCAGTACCTGCACTATGCAAGGCACTTGAAAACAGTGATTTCGACTTATTTAAGAAAGACATTGCCTGGGCACTTGGAGAGATCAGAAACACTTCTGCTGTTCCTGCGCTGGTTGAAGCTTTTACAAACATTGATCCAGATGTCAGCGAGGCTGCTTGTGACGCGCTTGTGAAAATGGGAAGAGAAGTAGTGCCACTGGTTGCAGAGCAGCTCAAAAGCAGAGACTGGAGCGTCCAGGTTTGCGCTGCTGAGGCACTTGAGAGAATCGGGGATGAGTCTGCTGTTCCTGCACTTCTTGAAGCTGCAAATGACGAAAATGAAATGGTAGCTGTAAGCGCTCTTGGAGCAGCAAGAGAGATCAGAAGAAAAAATGGTGAATGATTATGTCAAAACTACATAGAATGGCGCAAAGAAGAACTTATGATAA
>CAZYZZ010000013.1:0-12082 GCA_964651995.1 Microcaldota archaeon | reverse complement strand
GGTGAATGATTATGTCAAAACTACATAGAATGGCGCAAAGAAGAACTTATGATAAAAAAACAAACTGGAGACCTGCTTTTCACAAAAAACCAGCATTGCTTGAAGAGCAGAAAGCTGATACTGTTGACCTAAGTGCAAAAATTGCAAAACTGCGCGTGAAACTTGCCAAGGAATGGTACACGAACACAAAAAACTGTCCGCATAGTGAGAAAAAATTGGAGGAGCACATAGACAAGCTTATAAAAATCAGTAATTCTGAATCAGTTGGAGAATTAGTAGTTGCATTGGAGGATAAGGATTCTGGCGTGAGAAGATTAGCAGCCAAAATTCTTGGAGAGATTAAAGATCCGGTTTCCATTCCTAGATTGCTTGGCGCATTGAGGCATGAAGACCCAAAGACAAGAAGGAATGCTGCAGGAGCCCTTGGCGAAATTGGAGATGAGAGGGCTGTTCCGGATTTGCTGAATGCTCTGTGGGACCCTGTAGGCTATGTGAGGATGAGCACTGCAAGAGCACTTTCAAAAATTGGGAGGGTAGCTGCTGTTGATGGAATGATAAACGTTCTGGCAGACAAAAGTGCACCTGGCAGAAAAACCATTGCAAGGGAACTTGGAAGAGTACGTTATCCAGAAGCAGTTCGGGGATTAGTGCGTGCTCTGGAAGATAAAGATAAGGAAGTAAGAGCCAGGGCATTTGATTCACTTGTAGAAATTGGAAAATATTGGAGAGGAGATATAGTAGCAGTTCTTGAAATAGGAGATCAAAATAGTCGTGCAAATGCTGCGAAAGTTCTTGGAGAAATTGGAGGAGCTTATAGTAGGGAAGAATTGGAAAATGCTCTGAAGAACGAGAAATCATCCTCAGTTCGAAAAGCCATTGTAACTTCCCTTTCAAAAATAGGAACACATTCCAATATTGACGGATTGGCAAATATGAACGATGAAGAATACAGAAAATATAGATAAAAAATAGGAGGAAGTGGCCAGAGACCAACCAAGCCACGTCCACCTTTTGGGATGCCTCAAATTTTTTTGCCTTTGCGCTAATCAAAGCACAAAAACGATGCAAGCAGAATTCTTATGTTAACCATATTATTAGTAGGAATTACGACATTAGGGGTATTTAATGGTAATGTCGCCCCGCAGGGGGACTCGATTAAATATTTATCCTTTCAACTATAGCGCATGCAAACAGAGATACTTAGAAAAATCGGGCTTACCGACGGAGAAATCAAGGCATATCTTGCAGTAATTGAGCTTGGATCTAGCTCAAGCGGGCCGATTTCAGTAAAATCAGGAGTATCCCGATCAAAATTATACGGGATTTTTGACAAACTATCCAAAAAAGGACTTGCCTCTTATGTTGACCGCGGCGGAGTCCGCTATTTCCAGGCAGTAGAACCATCAAAAATACGGGGATATATCAGGAAAAAGCAGGAAGAGATGAAGGCACTTGAGCAGGAGTTCGAGGAGTATCTTCCAAAGCTTCAAAAGCACTACAAACACGGCAAGGGAAAGCAAAAAGTCACCCTGTTCCAGGGACTTGCAGGCCTGAAAGTAGTATACGAACACATATTTCTAAAGCTAAAAAAAGGAGAGGAATATGTGGTATTCGGAGTTCCTGACTTTCCGGACTGGATAGAGCTCAAATACTGGCAGAGATATCATACAAGACGGCAAAAGGCCGGAATCAAGGTGCGCATGCTCTACAATGTAAATGTTGAGCAAAGTGTTTTGGACAACAGGAACGTATTTCGAAAGTGTGATGCCAGATATCTGCCAACAGATATTGTAACTCCAGCATATACTATAGTCTACAAGGATACGGCAGTAACAGTTGTACCGTCTGATGAACCGCTGTGCATAGAGGTAATCGACCAGAGAGTTGCAGATGCCAATATGGCTCATTTTGAAGAGTACTGGAAAAAGTCGAAAAAACTGGATTAGTCTTTGCAGCACCTGAATCCAACAGAATAATCACGATAAGTTTTATGATGCGGCCCGCTGAGGATATAGGTGCATCCTTCTCCCGCAGCTCTTTTTGCTACAAGCTCTACTGGATTGCTGTAGAAGCCGCCGACAAAAGTTCCTCGCCCCTGCACTGTGTCAGCAACCCATTCCTGGACATTTCCAAGCATGTCATAGACTCCCTCGTCAGAACGGCATCTCCTGTGGGATCCTGTTTTGGAAAGGAATCCTGGCCTTTGGCTCAGCCTCGGATCATTGAAATTTTCATAAGTCCATTTCATAGGATCGTTTCCAAAGAATTCACTGAGGTGATGAGGCCCTCCGAGATTGCATGTTGCTGCATCGGATTTTTGCGAATAAGAGAATAAACGATTGCTCTTCCCCATGCATGCCCGCCTCCATTCTCTGGTTGTGCACAGGCGTTTTCCTGCATTCTCACAAAACCTTGCTGCCTGACCTCTTGAGAGATAGGATTGTGGTTTCATGCCACGCATTGAGACTGCAACAAGATCATCTCTATCCGGATGATCGTGGTAAGGATGAAGAATCTCTTCTCCGCTTTCAGCAACACTTATGAGTATTGCCTCAAACTGGTCAATTGAGAATCCATCTATCCGGACCATCCTGTCTTTTGATGAAAATTCCGCCTTTGGAGCTGGTTTTGGAGGTTTTTTTGAAGGTGCTTTTGAACTTGATCTTGGTCTTGGAGCAGACACTGTCACAGTTGAAGTCGAAACAGGCGTATTTGGAGCATACCTGTATTCATCAGGCGTTTCTTTTTTGCATGACATAAGACCTGCAACTAGCACTGCTGCTTTGAAAATTGGCGCTCTGACGACTGAGCGGTTTTGAATCTGGCGGGCTTGGTGCATATATATAATTGTACCAATAAGTGTTTAAAAATGAATGCTTTTGTACGTCACCAGAAATGCTTTTTAAGTTGCCTTGAGATTAGCATTTGAATGGTCCATATCTCCCACCTCAAACTGAGGAATTTCAAATCCTTTAAAGCAGCAAATATCCAGCTGCCAAGTACATTCATATGCTTCGCAGGTCCAAATGGCAGTGGCAAGTCCAACCTCTGTGATGCAATCAGATTTGGGATGGGTGAGACTAGCCTGAAATCACTTCGTGCAAAGAAAGTAAAGGACCTGATACACAGTGGTGCAAAAAGCGCAGAGGTCACCATTGTCTTTGAAAGCAGCGAGCCAGAGGGACCGAAATACGAGGTCAGAAGGGCCATCAGAGAGGATGGTAAGATCTCATATCGGCTAAACGGCAAAAAAACAACAAGAAACAGCATACTCGAGACCCTCAAGAGGCATTACCTTGACCAGTCTGGAAGAAACACCATTGCGCAGGGAGAAGTGGCCAGGATAATAAACATGAATGGAAAGGAGAGGCGTGCGATTATTGACAGTGTTGCAGGAATCTCTGATTTTGAGGAAAAGAAGAAGGAAGCGATGCGCGAGCTTGGACTTGTAGATGAGAGGATAAAAGAGGCGCAGCTGATTCTCGGAGAGAGAAAGGCATATCTTGAAGACCTTGGAAGGGAGCGGGAGATCGCAGTAAAGTTCAAAGGCGCAAAAGAGAGCCTTACAAACTCAAAAGGCAGCCTGCTTCAAGCAGAAATCACGAGGCTTGAGGCTGAGCTTGAAGGGGAGCTTCAAAGAGAACAGAAGATAATGGCAGAGAAGAAGGATGCCACAGAAGAGCTTGAAAAAGTAAATGAAGAGATCAGGAAGGTTGAGATTGAAAGGTCAAAAACAAGCGAAGAGCTCAGATCAAAGCAGAAAACAAATACCCTTATCCGAAGAATAGAGGAGCTCAAGGCAGCTGTTGGATCAGGAGAACAACTCATTGAGGATAAGAGCGGATTTGTAGAGAGGATTTCAATTGAGGCAACGAACCTTGAAAAGGAAATTGAGGATGAAGAAAAGGCTATTTCAGAAATTTCAGCAGAAATTGAAAAACTTGCAGCCCAGCTCAAGACCGCAGAAGAGAAATTATCATCCGAAATAGGATCTGTTGAGGATGAAAACCTCAGAAAAATAAAGGATAGGATTGAGCAGGCAGACAAGGAACTTCGCACGGCAAAAGAGAAACTTATTTCAGTGGGCTCTGAGATTGAATCCAAAAAAGAGCTTGAGCAGGCAAAGCGCGAGGAGCAGGAGAGCATATTGCCTGGAGAGGCCAAAGAAGATGAGGGCGAAGAAGACATAGGAGATCTTCAGGAACAGGTTGCGCGCATTTCAAAAGAAATTGAAAGATCATTTGCAAAAACAAAGGAGATAAATGCGCAGATGAATGACCTTGACCGCCAGATGCTGGAGCTGAAGGAAAAGGCATCCATATTCAAGGTAAGGTCAACTCCGCACCTGGCAAATCCTGCAATCAGCTTCATCAACCAGCTAAAGGAAAAAGAGCCTGGAATCCATGGAACTGTTGCGGACCTGATTTCATTTGATGCCAAATACTCCGGAGCAGTGGAAGCAGCAGGTGGAGCAAGGCTGCTTTACATAGTAGTAGACAGCGTTGATATTGCAACTGATGCGATAAAGAAACTCAAGGCAGCCAAGGCAGGACGTGCAACATTTATCCCTATGGACAAGGTAAGGGCCCCTGCCGGACTGAAGATGGAGGGATTTTCAAGCATCCTTGATGTGATAGAATTTCCGGAGCACATAAGGCGCGCTGCCCACTACGTATTTGCAGATACTCTGCTTGTTGATGAGGTTGAAGATGCAAAGGCAGTTGGAATCGGAAAAGCAAGGATGGTCACTACCGGCGGAGAGATTTTCGAGAGATCAGGTATTGTGAGCGGAGGAAAATCGCAAAGCGGTATCCTGAGCGGAAACCAGGCAAGGAAGATAGAGAACGAACTTGCAGAAGTTAAATCAACAAAGGAATCACTGCTCTCAGAATTATACTCGATTCGTGAGGAAGAATCAAAATTAAGATCAGAAAAATCGCAGATAGAAATCAGGATAAAGACCAGTGAGATGAGAGTGCAGCTTGCAGAAGAAAAGGAGAGGGACAACGAGTCGGTCATCAAAAGGAAAAAGCAGCTTGGAGAGGAGATCGAAAAGCTCAGGCACTCTGTAGAGGAAAAGACAAATTATAAGGCAAAGCTCGATGAGATTGTCTCAAAGCGCCAGGCAGACCTTGAGAAGCTCAAGAGCGAGCTTGCAGCTGCTGAAGAGGAATTCAGCAAGCAGTCTGAAGAGAGCAGCGACAAGCGTGCAAAGCTCAGCGGCGCAGTATCATCCCTTCGGGCAACAATCGAAGGAAAAAGAAATGAAAGCGGACTTCGAAGCGAGGAAATTGATGAAAAGAGAAAGAGAGTAGCCAAGCTTCAGGAAGACAAGAAGCAGTCACACACGAAGATAAAAGATGCAAAAAAGCAGATTGGAATTGACAAAAAAGAGCTTGGAGAGCTTGAGGAAAAGATAAGCTCAACCAGCAAGACAATAGAAAAACTCTTTGAGAAGATGAAGGCATTTGAGGAAGAGCTCTCCGAGATAGGTGAGAAGAGGGGAGCAGTCAGGATAAAGCTTGACAAGGCAGTAAAGGACCTTGGCCAGGTGGAGATCAAAAAGGCAACAACCACGACAAGACTCGAGGATATGAATACTGAATTCGGCTCATTTTCAGAGTTTGAGAAGATAGATGCGAGCAAGGATGCGCTCACAAAAATGATAGCTGAGGCAGAGCGAACATTAAATAGCCTTGGCAATGTTAATATGGCCTCGATCGAGATGTATGACAAGAAGAGAGAGGAGATTGACGGGGTTGAGGAAAAGATAACCCAGCTCGACAAGGAGCGCGAGGCAATCCTCCTTATGATAAATGAAATAGAGGTGCACAAGAAAGAGGCATTCTTTGAAGCATATGAGGCAATAAGTGATAACTTCAAAAATATGTTCAAATATGTTAATGTAGGTCAAGGCCATCTTTACCTGAATAATCCACAGGAGCCATTTGAGAGCGGCCTTTTCATCAAGCTGAGGCGGAACAACACAGACCATTCCCTTGATGCCCTCTCAGGAGGAGAGAAAACGGTAGTTGCGCTTATGTTTATCTTTGCCCTACAGTTATTTAGACCTTCTCCGTTCTACATACTTGATGAAGTCGATGCTGCTCTCGACAAGCCAAATAGCAAGAATCTTTCTGATTTGGTTGGTACGATGAGTGAACACAGCCAGTTTATCCTGGTATCTCACAACGACATTGTAATGGCAAACTCGGATTCAGTCATTGGTGTAACTAAGACAGGTGATATTTCAAAATTAGTCGGTATAAAACTGAAACAGATGGTAAATGCATGATTTTAGAGGTTAGAATATGAAACGCGCGCTTTTTATTGGAAGGTTCCAGCCATTCCATTTAGGACATTATAGTGCCATAAAGAAATTGCTCAAGAAATATGGCGAAGTGGTAATTGTAATTGGAAGTTCAGAAGATTCATTTAGCAAGCAAAATCCGTTTACCTGCGGAGAACGCATTGAAATGATCAGAAGCTCATTTTCAAAAACAGACCTGGTAAAACTGGTGATAGTGCCTGTTCCGGATGTTAATGACAACCGGATATGGGTAGATCACCTCTTGATGCACATTCCTGAGATACATGATGTTTATTCGAATAATCAGCTTGTGAAGATGCTTTTCTCACAGCACGGGATTCTTGTCAAATCAATCGAGTTTAAGGAAAGAGACAAGAAAGAAGGCGAGGCAATCCGCGCTCTTATGGCAGAGAATGACAGCTCGTGGAAGGCTGATGTTCCAAAGAAAGTAGCCCAGTTCCTTGATTCTGTCGAGGCAGACAAGAGAATAAGAAAAATAATAAGGATGGGCGGCTAGTTCATGAAGTTCTCGCTTTGAACCTGGACTATTTTGTTTCCTGTGATCAGAGCCTCAAGAGTAGCATTTATTGTTCCGCTCAGCTCGACTTCTGAGTTATAGAGCAGGGTTTTAGGATCCATCTCATAGCCCTCAGGAGGAACCAAAGTCACGTTGTAGCTGTAGAGCACTGAGTAGTTGAATGGAAGTGTCGAATTGTCATCAGATTCTATTGTAAGGATCGAACTGGGGAAGATCACAGAAACATCTGCAAAATTCGCTTCAACCTGGCTTCTGTTATCAAATGCTGAAGAGATTTGCGCGCTGTTTGCATCTATATATGTAATATACGGGAACTGCTTTTTGACCATGACCTGCTCCACAGTAAGAGGAGGATCAAAGAGGATGTTGTCAGCACGGGCATAGCTGCCTGATTCTTCTGATACTGAATTTCGATCTTCCCATGGGACAGTATATCTGTAGATCTTGCTGCTCAGCTCATTTACTTCAGCAGTAAATTCAAGCTCAGCAATATCTGAATTTATGGACTGTGAATGATAGTCTATGATTGTTCCGCCATTTACAATTCCGACCATGGTCACTGAAACTTCGCTTCCGGCATCAAGGAAAGGAATTGTCGCAACGCGGACAACGCCGGGAGCAGTAACATTGATCAGTTCTGTTCCGAATTCCAGGACCATGACAGATGGGGTTGCGATATTTGCTATGGAATATGAAGGAATACCCATTTCAAAGAGCTTTTGAGAAAGCGGATAAACATCATCGCGTGTTTCAGTGTCGACAATATATCCCTGGGCTTCCAGTGTCACTGTCTCCACGCCTTCCATGTTCCTTATCTGGTCAATAACACTGTCATTGACCGTGCTGTCCAGTATGAGATATGGATCATATGTGCGGATTGTTCCGTCAAATGATATCATGCCAGTAATATTTTCACCGCCTGAAGAATCTCCTCCGAGTGAAAATGAGCCTGGGCGAAATGAGGAAGTGATAAATAATAGCGCAGCTCCCACTACAAGAATTTTCATAAGAAGTTTTTTGTCCATGCTAGCAAACTACAGACATAAATAATTAAAAATGAAGAAGGTCTTGATGTGTTATGGATCTGGATCAGAAAATCGCAGAGGTTCCTGAGTATACTGAGCTTTTATCAAAAATGTTTGATGAGGACAAGAAACGCCTTGAGTTCACAAAAAAAATGGCAGAGGAGATGAAAACCCTCACAAGAAGGGTTTACACTTCGATGAAATGGCCGACCAAACTGGTCCATCCGATGTTTGAGGCAAGAGCAGCATATGCAGTTCCAAACAACTATTTCCAAAACCTGCAGCTTGATGATGAAAAGCTCGGAAACGCTTTTGCGCATGGCGCTATGCGTTCTCTTTTCTTTGTTGGAGAGAGGCTTGTTCTCTTTTCAAAAGGAGTCCACTTCAAAGACGGAAAGGAGTTTTTCACCTCGTTTCTGCTACTGCATCTTGATAAGGGAGAATACAAGCATGTCCAGGGCGCAGGAGAGATCCACATAAGCGCAGATGTAGAAAAACCAATGCAGAACCTTGTTACTGGCGCAGTTGAGAAGAAGAGGATTAGCTTCAACTTCCAGCATCAGCCTGTTGAAGGGAGGATAGTATCAAAAGAGCAGGTTCGGCAGTCTTCAAGGTTCAGGAAAGTCTATGAGAGATATGGAGGAGCTGCAATGAAATCTGCTTCTGTTGACATGGAAGGCTATGCCATTACTGTTCCTCATTTTTCGCCGCACCCGTATCTTCTTATGACCAGCAAGAAATTTGGCTATGAGGATGGAAAGGAGTTCCAGCTTCACGTCGTTGATTATTTTAAAGAGCACCTGGAATAAAATGTGGTTTTCTTAAGTTTTTCAGGAAAGAATGTGATAAATACCATCAATAATATAAAAGAAAGGAGTTTTTTAACAGCCAATAACCAAGAACATATATAAATTATCTAATTCCTAATAGTATCGGGGTGGATGTATGAAATTACGTCATGGTTTGATGTCCAGGAGAAGGGCACCAGCTAAAAAATCAAAAAAATTCGCTAGTGCTGTGCTTCTTAGTGCCGGACTGCTTGTTGGTTGCGGAGATTCGACAATGGGAACAGAAGTCAGGGGGCCGCAGTCAAGAGATGCAGTAACAACATGCGAAGAAGCAGTAGTAGACTCGCCAGGAGCAAGACTGGTTATGGAAAGGCTTCATAACAACATAGCGCTGAACATGAATGAACTGAGAGAGGACATGGGAGCAGAGGACTCGGAGAGCATGACAGTAACATTATCAATGACTGCAACAGAAAATGGAGGAATTGTTATCAACCAGACAGAAGTCATGTGCGGAGACCATAATTGCAGGGACAGAGAAACAATTATGAAAATAACTGATGTGGATACGCGAGGGGTCCGAGTACCGAATCAGGGAAACAGTTGCAGCTGGGATATTGGCACTGTAATCGAGACTCACGAGTCATAAGATATTATTTGCACTTGCAGAGAGGACATGCTCCGACTGAATGCACTAATCCAGCCAAACCAACAAGGGCAATCGATGCTCCTGCAACAAGAGTAGCAAGAACTCCATCAAGCATTCCAAGTCCGGATAACAATAGCACTGCACCAGCAACCAGCAAAAGCAGTCCCTTGAGAGTGCAGCAAATTCCATTACATCTCATATAGTCACCTAAAGCTAAAGAGAGGGGAAACATTATTAACTTTTGGAAAAATAGGCTAAAAGTTAATAAGATGGGTTTTTTAGGTGTTTGTGCGCAATTGTGGATTATGAATGAACTTTCCAAACTCACAGGTGTGAAAAAGACATACCTTGGATTTCAGCCTTCCTTTGATGATGCAAAGGTTGTTGTTGTCCCTGTGCCCTATGATGCGACAGCTTCATACGGATCCGGAACAAGATACGGCCCTTCGGCAATAATTGAGGCCAGCTCCCAGCTTGAATTGTATGACATTGAGCTTGGGAAAAATACCTGCGACAGTCTTCCGGTCTACACAATGGATGAGCTCGCAATAAGCAAGGGATCGCCTGAAAAAACACTTGAGACAGTAAAGCAGGCAGTAGGAAGGATCAGAGAGCTTGGGAAAAGGCCTGTTGTTCTTGGCGGCGAACACTCGATTACAAGCGGCGCAGTAGCAGGGCTTGGAGAAAAAGTTTCAGTATTGCAGATTGATGCGCATGCAGACCTTAGAGATTCATATGAAGGAACAAAATACAGCCATGCATCTGTCATGAGAAGAATCCATGAGATGAGCGATGAGGTTGTGCAGGTTGGAATCAGGTCAATGAGCGATGAAGAGGCAGAGTTTGCAAAAGAAAAAAAGGTTGATATTTTTTATGCAGATCAATTGATACAGAATAAGGAAAACGGAAGAATAAGCAAAGGAGACATTGAAAAAATCGCATCAAAGCTGACCGGCAATCTCTATGTCACAGTTGATGTGGATGGATTTGACCCTTCAGTTGTTCCAGGAACAGGAACTCCTGAGCCTGGAGGCCTTCTCTGGCATGATGTTCTTGATATCATGAGGGCAGTCTCTTCAAAAAATGTCGTTGGCTTTGACATAGTAGAAGTTCTTCCATCGCCGCCATTTCGAACCAGCGAATTTTTGGCAGCAAAGCTGGCATACAAGATGATGGGCTACTTCTGGTCTACTTGATCGGTTTTGATTTTTTCCAGAATTCATCAAAGTAGGCCTTGAATGCTTTTGTAACATCAGCACTTACTATCTCAATTCCGATTGGTTCGCTGTCAGATGGGATTGTAATCAGGGTAGTGTCCTTGTAGATTGTAAAGTAAGTCGGGGTCTTCAGATCTGTTGGCATGTATCTTGCATCAGTATGCTTGAATGAATTGCGGTTGTCCAGTACTTTGCGGTCCACATCCCTATTGAACAAAAGCCTGCATCCTATTCCAAGCTTTGATCTTCGAAGGTGATCTTTTTCCCAGAAAGTCAGCGCGTCCCATGATACATGCCTTGGAACGCTCAGAACAACATATTCATCCCCGCGCTTGAGCTTCAGGTAAGTGTGCTCATGGGCTGTTTTGATTGCCTTGAATCCTGAATAGACATAGATTTTGTGAGATGAATCCTTTTTGTCATGGTAAGCCTGAAGCTCTGGAAGAAATTCCTTGAATTCTGCTTCAAGTCTTTTGAGCTCGGTCTGTTGCTCATGGAGATAGTCGCTGATTTTTGATGGCTCTACTGCATGGAAATATCTTATGTTTTTCTTGTCAACATGTGAGACAAGACCTTTTTTTGAGAGTTTCTCAAGTATTACATAGAGTTTGGATCTTGAGACTCCGGACTTGGTTGCAATTGGTCCGGTTGAGCTTGAGCCAAGCTTTAGAAGAGCAAGATATGCCTTGATTTCTCCTGGTGTAAGTCCAATCTTTTGAAGAATCCTGATGTCCATGGAAGGACATCACAACTTAGGTTTTAAACAGTATCCTCCCAGGGGGACGCACTTCATTAAATACTAGTTATGTTGTATTATGTGAGTAGTAATGAGTTAAGTGTGATTAATTATGAATAGAACTTTGGCTAGTAGGAGTATTGCTCCTTCGGAAGAAATTGAAAGAAATAAGTGGCACCAGAAAGCAGGCGATTGGCTCAAGGAAAACTGCCTCTCAACAATGAAGAAGGCTGCAATTACTGTTGCTGTTCCTGTTTTGGTTGCAGTAGGTTCTGCTGGCTGCGGAGCGCGAACAGGGCTTTGGAATGAAGATACCCCAGATCCTGTTGTGGATGCTGGAGTTGATTCTGATGTTTCGGATGGTGATGTTGAGGCTGATGCTGAGCATGATGCTGATGTTGAATCAGATGGAGATGTAAATGACGGAGATGTTTCTGATGGAGATGTTGAGCATGATGCTGATCTGGACGCTGATGATGAACCGGATGCAATACCTTATGATCCTGTGATGCATTCTCTTATCGGAGATCATCTCAACAGAAGTCTTGGAGACCGTGAAGATAATATTCCAGGAGACTCTGACTCGGAATATCCACTTGGAGGATCCCACACAAGCGAGAATGCAAACCCATTTACAAATGGAATGGGAGGGGACCTTGGAGTTACGGAAAGTTTCATGCACCAGATTGATGGCATGGATACTGATTTGCTTGCAGATGTTGTTGTGACAAATACTGATTCTGGCAACATTTATCTTGAGCAGCAGTCAGTATGGGTTAGCGGAGATACTCATTATGATGAAACAGAAGGGGAAGTAGT
>CAZYZZ010000012.1:7279-18279 GCA_964651995.1 Microcaldota archaeon | reverse complement strand
CCTGATGAGCCAAAGCCAACAGCAGAAGACAGCGAGGACTTCTCCTGGCTGTTCCTCTTGATCCTGCTTATTGCTGTCCTGCTCCTTATAGTTTACAAAAGGAGGAAGGATGCGAAAAAGAGTTAGGCTTTATAAAGTGCCCTGCCCAAAGAGACTATGCCTGCAAGTCCAGGCTAGACTCTCCTGCAGCTACATGCTTCAGGCGAATGACGGAGGCAAATTTTATGTATTATGTAAAAACTATAAGTGATAGAATTCGGGTACCTCCAGCCTATTTTGGGAGTACTCTTGAGGATGCAGTTCTGAAAATTCTGCGAGAGAGATATGAAGGCCGCATTTACAAGGACCTTGGTATTGTTCTCTCTATTGATGATCCGAAGATTCTTTCTGACGGTGTAGTGATTCCAGGAGATGCAGGAGCATATTTCACAATTGAGTTTGATGCGCTCTCATTCCTTCCATCAGTAAACGAAGTTTATCGCGCTGAAATCAAGGAGATCGTGGAATTCGGTGCATTTGCATCAATCGGTCCTTTCCAGGGGCTGCTGCATGTTTCGCAGATCGACCGGGAGAAATTCTATTATGAGAAGAAGTCCAAGACTCTCAGTTCCAAGGCACTCAAGCGTGCAATTAAGAAAGGAGATGATGTTCTGGTCAAGGTTTCAACAGTTAGTCTCAAATCGACTTCCTCAGATACCAAAATCGGTCTTACGATGAGGCCAGATGGTTTGGGCAGAGATGACTGGATAGGTGCAAAAAAACCTGCAAAAAAAGCTGCTAAGGGCAAAAAGGGTGGAAAGAAATGAGCGACTTTGATATCATCAGTTCAGACGAATATGTAAAGCGCCAGAGCGGCCTGTCCAGGAAATATTCCATTTTCCTTGTAGTAGTTGACCCCGAGCGCTCTGAAATTGCGAAAATTATCGGAGTAAAGGTACCTGGCAGCTACTATGCAGTAAAGCCCCGCTAATTTTATTAATTTTAACTCTCAATTCATCTGCGGGGGATGAATGAGAGGTTATCTATCTTTTGTTCTTGTATTGTTATCGATAGGACTAGTCATTACTCTGCTCGGGCTCAATACATATCCAAGCTCTGCAAAAGCACTTCTGATAGAGCGCACCTACTCTCTTTCAATGAACGTAAAGGAGTCTATTTTGGAGTTGCTCTGGCAGGGGGCCCTTGCAGGCTTTGACAATTACAATCTGGATCATGATATTGCAATGTGCATCCACTGTCCTGCCTGCCATCCAAAGACATGCGATCCGGCCAAGTGCCAGAAGTGCTTCAGGGAATCCGAAGCAAGGGCTGCTGCAAAAGCACATTCTCTTGCATCTTCGGGAAAACTGAAACTCCATTCCTTTGATCCGGATTTTGATGTTTCTATTGGCAGCATCCAAATTGAGGCATATACCCGTCCTGATCCAATGTCCAAAAACGGATTTGCCCTCCATTCTGTAGGGATCACAGACAATATTCCAATTCTGATCAGTTCTGAAAAATTCGGTATTCACGGAGAGACAACTATTCCGTCAGGGGTGATAATTGATGAGGGGCCAGATTAGCTTTGAATTCTTGCTGATCTTTTCAATCAGCCTGGTTCTGTTCTCTACCTTGGCATCTGTCCTGCTATCTGAGCAGGAAAACCTGGAGCAGGCAAGCCTTGATTTTCACAAAATAAATTCAGTGAAAAAGGCATCATTTGCTGTTTCTATATGGCTAAACAATGGAAGGATCTATCCGCTGGATTTTAGTTCTGAAAATATTTTTTTCAGAATGGAGAATGATCATTTTCTGGTCTTCTACAATGATGAGGTTATTGAAGTTGAGGGGGTTTTTGATTATGACAACTCAGAGCCATTGTAAGGGTTCGGTATCTTTTGATGCATTGTTTTCTCTTATTCCTATTCTGATGATTTTTGTTTTGCTGCTGCAGACAATCCAGTTTACCGGTCAGTCAAAAGAGGAGAATTCAATGGAGCAGGATCTTTTTGATAAGCTGGTTCTTGTTGCTGATTATACGGTAAAATCCGGTGCAGTAGTGAGGGACGGAAACATAAGATATCCAAATTGGATCGAGGAGGGAAGGCTCACTTCAGCGTATTCTGAAGACCTTCGGTTCCGCTATCGCCTCGATGAGCTTTCTATTTCCATTGACAACCCTGGAGATTCTCCTGTTTGCATCTACAGGCTGGTTGTCTATGGAAACTCAAAGAAAATCTCAAAACTTTTTGTATGTGGTGGCTAAAATGCAAACTTTTGAAGCAATAATATCACTTTTGTTTTTTGTCTGGATGCTGGGCATTGCAATTGTGAGCCTTGAAGTTCCGGAGCATGATTACCGGGTTTATCAGATGCAGCTTTCAACTGATGCGTGGAGGGTTCTATATCTTCGGGGTAATTTTGAGGATCTCTCGGATATGCAGTCAATTGAGCCGGATCTCAACCAGATTGGTCAAGTTACTGGACTTTGCCTTTTCCTGGATGGAATTGAAACTACAAACTGCAGGGGAGGAATTGAGAGGCATGATCTTTCCATCTCAACCTACCGCACAATTATCTTCAACCATGAGCCTAAAACAGTCCGGTTCTCTATGGGAAACTAGGCCCATGCAGTCTTTCACGTCTTCTGACGTATAGTCATCAATAAAAACATTCTAGCATATATCAAAACAATAATTTTAGGTGAAAATATGATCGGACCATCAATCAAAAGCGAGCTAGTCTCATATCCAATCCGGGATATTGTTCAAGCAGCAAAGAAATATGAAAAGCAAGGCACAGACATGATCTATTTGAATATTGGCGATCCTGCTCCCTATGGATTTCGGCCGCCGCAGCATATACTTGATGCAGCAGCAGATGCGCTAAAAGGAAACTACTCCGGTTATGCTCCATCAGAAGGTGACCCCGAGCTTCTCCAGGCAGTTGCTGATTATGAAAAAGTTTCTCCTGAAGATGTCTTTATTACTGCAGGCCTTAGCGAAGGAATCGACTTTTTGTTCCAGGCACTCTTAGACCCTGGCCGCAATTTCCTCCTTCCTGTCCCTACATATCCTCTTTATCTGACAAAGGAGCGCATCAACTATGGAACAGTTGACTTTTACGACTGTGATGAGGATATGGAACCTGATCTTGACAGCCTTCGAAGGAACATAAACGAATATACAAAAGCCATTGTAGTCATCAACCCAAACAACCCAACAGGAGCAGTATATTCCAGAAAAACAATCGAGGGAATAGTTGATATTGCAGGAGAGCACAAACTTCCGATCATTGCAGATGATGTTTATGACCAGATGGTATTTGACGGTGAGATCACGCAGGTAAAGAAAGTTTGCAAGGATGTTCCTGTTGTTACTGGAAACAGTCTTTCAAAGAATTATATCTATCCAGGCGCCCGTGCCGCATACCTGGCCTTCTCCGGCGATGGATGGGGCGAGATCAAGGACACTATCCAGAGGCTCTGCAACCAAAGGCTTTCTGTTAACTGGGAGATGCAGCGCGCATACATTGCCGCGCTCAAAGGTCCTCAGGATCACATCCAGTCCTTCAACTCTGAGCTCAAAAAAAGAAGAGACCTGATGGTAAAGAGGGTAAATGAAATCGAAGGCCTTAGCATCTCTCCTCCAAAAGGTGCATTCTATGCATTTATTGGTGTTGAGGGCCCATGGAAGACTGACACTGAATTTGTTTATGAGCTTCTTCGGACTGGAGTTGTAGTTGTTCCAGGCTCAGGCTTCATGCCAAAGAAGACTGATAAAAAATACTTCAGGATGGTCCTTCTGCCGCAGATGAACCAGATTGAAGATGCATTTAACAGAATCGAAAACTTCATGAAGGAAGCATCAAAGTAATTATTTTTTCTTATCTCTTCTTTTTTGCTTTAGCTTTTCCTTCAGCGACAGCTTTGGCTTTGCACTTTCTTTAGTTTCCTTTTTGGTATGTGTTTTTGATTTTGCTGCCGGCTTTTTCGCTGGAGGTGGGCTTTGTTTTTTTACAGCTTTAACTGCAGGAGGTGGTTCTGGCGGCTCTCCATTATCCTCATCCTCAACATCGTCCAGTGCCTTTGATTTTGGCACTGATGAAACGCTGGGTTCCCGAGCTACCTTTGGCTCGTCGGGAATACTTACCTTTCCAAGCCTTCTTTTGCTCAGTTCCTCCTGGACTATCTGTTTGAATTTTGGCTCCCAGGTCTCCCAAGCCTGTCCAAAGTCAATTCCGCCCTGCTCGTTTTCCATTGAAACAAGGTGTCTTGTTGCAGCAGTGTTCACCTTCAGTACAAAGTCAAGCTCCAGCATCAGCTTGTCATTAAGCTTTTTGCTGGTCTTGTAGATCTGGTCATACATCTTTCCTTTCCAGAATGCCTGGATGATGTACTGCTCTGGTGAAATTCCTGTCTCTTCGCTTCTTCTGCCCAAAGCAGGAGGTATGAATGATATGTCAAGCTCTCTCTCAAGTTTTTTGATGTCCACGTTTTCAAAGTCCATCATTGTTGCCTCTGGATTCCTCAGGAACTTTGCTTCCCAGGTGCAGCCCTCAATTCCGTCTCCGCGCCTGAACCTGAAGATCTCCACGAATTTCTTTTCCTCAATGTCTGTTTCGTATTCAAAACCAAGAACCCTGAATATCCTTCCCTTTCTTCCGAATCTGATTTTCTTGAGGAAACTGTACCTGTCTGTTGCATACATACTTGCTGCCGGAAGCCCGAAAACAAGCTCCAGCCTGTCCTGCACATCACGAAGTGATTCTGCATGGAGGTTGTAGAGCAGGAAAACACCTGGCTGCGTGTTGAGCAGGTTGATGATACCCTGGACAGCAACACGTGATCTGACCTCGTTGATTATAAGCGCGGCATCACCCATACGAAGAAGCGCGTTTGCCATTGTAACAAGATCAAGCTCTTTGGTCGAGCCTCCTTCTGCTTCAGAACTCTGCACCCTTGCAGCACCAATGTGGAACCCGCGCTTTCTAAATGCACGTACAGGGATTTCCTCGATATCCTGGATAGGAATGATTCTTCTTCTTGTACCGATAGAAGTTACCTTTGCAGCAGTAAATGATGTTTTACCAACACCCTTAAGCCCAAGAACAGCCTCAGAACAACCAAGCGTTACCATCACATCATCATAGCCTGCAAAGAATGGCGTAAATGATTTGAAGTTCAGGTATTGTGCATATGTAAATGGCTGCTCTTTCATTATTCTGAGCGCTCCCTGAAGCTCACCGAATGTCGCAGGAGGCCTTTGCAGGTGGCATCTCATTGCATGCCTTTTCAAAACAACATCAACAATCGGGTTGTTCTCATCAAACTTTCTTGTTCCCTTGAGAGTCTGGACGATGTTCTTGAAGCATCTCTCCAGAAGATCCCTGTTATATCTGTATAGCGTGTGGCAAAGTCCGTACTTTGCATGCTCAATGTAAATTGGCGAGTTTTCACTGTCAATGTAAATATCAGTAACATTCTCCTTATCAAGCGCAAGATTTTCGATATGGGCTCCCATACCAACAACCCATGCAGCGCATTCCCGTCCCATTTCCATTGCCTGCTGCGGGCTGATCTTTTTTCCATCCATCATTGCGCGGTCAATGAAATACTGGCGGTATTCCCTTGTTTTGATATTCATCAGAATATCCCAGTTCACGTTGCTGAACTGTTCCTTGAACTGTTCATTGATCGTTGTTTTCAGGAGACTGTTGAGGTCTCCGCCAAGGCTTTCTATTGCGTTTTCCTGCACATAGAGATAAGCCTCTGCATTTGGCACTTCGTAAATTTGCGCCTTTACGCCAAATGGAAGCTCATAGCTTGCATCATCTGCCTTTACAGGCTTTGCTCCTGGCGGAATATCCAAAACCAGGGATGGAACAAAATAAAGCGTCCTGAGGCCGACAAGGTTCAGGAATGCTGCTCGAAGGTCTCCAGTCTCTTTTACCAGGTCATAGAGAGCAGTTGATTTGTATCTCTTCAGGATTCCTGCAACCCATCCCTTGAATGTTCTGTAGCCTGCAAAATAAATCGATCTCTCAGGCTCCTCCTCATGGTAATTCTCAAGCTGGTTTGCTGCAAGAAGCGGATTGAGGAATACATATTCATAGAATCTCTTGAGCATTTTTCTTCTTGCAGGGGATGCCGGATCCTGGTTAAGCCCATAGATGTCATTTTTGAGAAGTATTGTCTCAAGCTGCCTGATAAATGCCGCATACTGTGTCAAAACAGATGTCTTCTTTTCATTCAGTTCAACTACGATCTCTTCTTCATAACGTATTGTTTTTATCGGGGATTCGGTAGTTGAAATATCCTTGAGATGGAGGTTCAAAAATTCTGGAGAAGCAAATTCATATGGGCACTTTGCCAGGTCGACAATGGCACGTGTCCCTTCGAGATACAGGTTACACATGTGGTAACCTACCCAATTAGATTTTTTAATTATTCTCTTCTGCTACTATTTCAGATCCACGGTCCTCTCCAAGATTTGCTTCCTCTGGACCTATTTCTGTTTCATCTAGCTCTATTGTTGCTCTTCTGCTTCTCCTTCTCACAGGGCTAAGCTTTATCGAAACCCGAGGCTCATCAGGTGAGATTGTTATCCTCTTGTCCCTATAGCCTCTTTTCCTGATAATGAGCCTGTGCTCTTTCCTCTCAAGCATCAGCTCAAGCGGGTTTTCTGTGCTTCCTATTTTATGGACTCTTCTGTTTTTCTCAATAAATACGTCTGCACCAGCAGGAGTTGTTTCAATTCTTGCCCTGAAATTCACTGACTGGGCAGGCTCCTGCACAGTCTCTTGCTTATCGTTCTCTACAAGCTGCTGAATCCTGTCTATAACAGGCTCAACTCTTGGTATGATCTCATCCCTGTAATAGTATCCGGCTCCAACAATGGCAGCAACTGCTCCAACTGCTATTACTCTCTTGACCCAGTTGCCTGTTTTTACCTGGGGCACTTCCTCATCCCTTAATCCAGCCTCGCCTAAATCACTTACTATCGTCGATGGCCTTGCAGGGACAACTTTTTCTGTTGGCAACTGCCTGCTATCAGGCCTTTCTGTTGCCATTCTATTCTGTTCCGGCATCATTGAAGGCCTTACTGTGCTTTCTTTTGAATGGAGTAGCATAAGATCCTCAAGCTGGTCTGAGAACACATCGGTATCCATAATGGCTTTCTTCAGCTCTTCTGCAGTCTGGAACCTGTCTCTTGGATCCTTTCTGATTGTCTTTAGTATCACTGCTTCAATTCCAGGGGTGATATTTGCATCAGGGCTCATTTCACTCGGACGCTTTGGCGCATCATTTTTGATGCTTTCAATAAGCTCAAGGATATTTCCTCCTTTGAATGGTACGTCTCCGGTAAGAAGCTTGTACATTATGATTCCGACCGAGTATATGTCTGCCCTGTGATCATAAGCATCTTTTTTTCCAAGCGTCTGCTCTGGCGCCATATAGTTGAACGTTCCCATTATCGTTCCTGTTCGCGTGAGCTCATCACCGTGCGTAGCATCATCCACACCATTTGTCAGCCTCTTTGCAAGCCCAAAATCAAGTATCTTTACAACTCCCTCTTTGGTGATGAATATGTTTCCTGGCTTGAGGTCCCTGTGGATAATCCCTCTTCCGTGCGCTGCTGTAAGCCCGTCACAGAGCTGCACCAGGTATGGTTTTACTTCCTCCCAAGTCAATCCCTTTCCGTTTGCCTTCAGCTTTTCTGCAAGATCCTGCCCGTCAAGAAATTCTATGATGCAAAATGGCTGCTCTCTGTATAATTCGTAATCAAGAGTACGGATAACATTCGGATGTTTTATCCTCAGGTTGGATTTGATTTCCCTGAAAAAACGCGATGCCGAGTCTCCGCCGTCAACAATCGATGCGTTGCTCAGCTTTAGTGCAACTTTCCCCCCCTTTTCGTCATATGCAAGATAAACGCTTCCCATTCCTCCCTTTCCAAGAATGTCGACTACTCTATAGCTTTTGCGGGAGCCGTCTGTTCTCGACCTTCCTCTTACTATGGTGCCCACTATGGGATCTTGATTTTGGTGGATTTTACCGAAATCTCTTTGAGGCCGCCTCAGGTCCATTCCCCTATTTGCCCTGGACCGAAATCTTTGCATGTTGTACTTTATGTTTCAAAGTATTTATAAGCTATGCTGTTCCGTCGTGTTTGGTTTCAATGATTCTTTCGACTATTGTTGCATAAGCTGGCCTTGTGAGAAGGTATCCAAGCAGCGCGCCAAGAATGGTCGACTCTGCAAATCCAATGATTTCAACAAGTCCTGAGAACAGGAGCGGAACCATTGCGAATATTGCGACTGTCGCATTTGTTTTGATGATTCCAAATGCAAGATCTATCTTTTCAGCCACCCTTCTGCTGTCTCTCTTGAGGATCTCATCTGTGATAACTATCTGGGCATCCACACCAACACCAACAGCAGCAATAATACCTGCCATTGCAGCAAGGTCTATTGTGAATGAACCAAGTATTGATATCAGGATGACAAGCTCTGCAAGGCCGATTAACACGATTGGTGCTGTTGCCTTCAGATTCCTGTACCTGAGTCCGATAAGGACTGAAATTGCAACCAGTGATGCTGCAATTGCCATCATGCTGAGCTTGAGGAATTCGCTTCCAAGGGATGCTGGGACTGTGGTTCTTGACCCAAGCGAGATCTGCACTGGAAGTGAACCTCCTTTGAGGATTGATTCCATGCTCTTTACCCTCTCCTGAGCCTCAATTGCACGCTCCTGCGGATCAGTTGCAGTGACTCCTCCTGTTACTGTGTACGAGTAGCTCTGAATCCCGCTTGTAATTCCGCTGTTTAAGAGTGGGGAGCTTAGAAGTCCTGCTGATTCAAGCCTTGTGAGGATAAGGACTCCTGTTCGCGTTCTTGTGAATTCCGCAGCCATCTCTTCTTCATCAAACTCAACAACATCAAAGCCTAGTGCTGTGAGGTTTGCTTTTGCTGCTGCGGACATGTTCTTTGAAACAATTGCCTTTGTTTTGTTTGACTTTGCAGTAAAGTTTTCCGGAATGTCCTCTATAATGTAAACTCCGATATCATCATTCTCAAGTGCAAGTGCATCTTCCATTGATCTGAGAGATTCCTTTTCCCCAGAATCTATGACTATGTATTTCTTGAAATTTTCTTTTTCATAAAATACTTCTGCATCCTGCGGCCTGTCAAGGAACATGTAGACAGGATAATCATTCTTTCCCTTTGCAGCAGCAGCAAACTGTGCTGCCCCTTCATTATCCACTGAAAATAAAACTCCCCATGCCGCGCCTCCTGTAAGCTGCTGCGGCGGCGCTGGCCTGATTGACTGTGAGAATATCTGCTCTCCGTTTACTGCTTCCCTTCCATCCACAATTGCCTGGAAAACACCTTGTTTTGACAGAGTATCCTCAACCATTGCGATTGTTTCCTCATCGTCACTTGGAAGCTCTACGTTTACCTGACTGTCTCCTATTGCACGCACCTTTACCTGGGTAAGTCCAAAGACGCTGACCCTCTTTTTTATTGTCTGGACAAGCTCATTCATCGTTGTCTGATCAACAGATTCGTCCAGCACAACAGGTATCCTTGTTCCTCCGCTAAAGTCAATTCCGAATGTTACTCCGTGGATCCAGATATTTGCAATAGCAATTATCACAAGAAGCACAAGTGAGCCTATCTTTATGTGGCCTTCCTTCCACATAAGGGAAATTGATCCAAATACGAGAACTGCAAGTATGATCGTGATTCCACTTATTGTCGAGCTGCTGAATGCTATTATTGCCAGAAATATTGTGAACAATATGATAAGCGCAAGCATTCTTTTGTCACTGTACATGTCCATCAGTCATCCCTCCCAATTGCATAATGCAATACAAGCACTGCATTGATTCCCCATGTTGCGAACATGTCTCCTACAAGTCCTGCAAGGGCTACTCCGGAAATCTCAAAGTATGTTGGTATGTGCGTCAATACTGACAATAGGAACAGGGAACTAAATGCAATGATTCCCGTAACGCTCATTGTCAGTCCTGTTTTCATAGCATCAAATGCATTTTCTCTTGGATCTCCCTTTCTTTTCAGGATTCTTGTTGTAAGCAGAATGTCTGTGTCAAGCGAGTAACCTATAAGCATAAGCAGTGCTGCAAATGAAGCCAGTGTAAGCGGAATTCCAAACAGTCCCATTGCTCCAAGTGCAATTACAATGTCTGCCAGAGCACCTGTCAAAACCGCCACGCTTGGCGGTATTGATCTAAAGAACATAAAGACAAGAATGACGCTCAAAATTGCCGAAAAGATTATTGTATCAATAACTGTTCCAATGAATTTTTCAGAGAGAACCGGACTTACTGTCTGAACAGAAATCGAGCTGTAGCTCACGTGTTTTTCTATTGGTTTTGAGATCGACTGCTGATAGTCTGAATATACCTTTGCATATGCTGTTGAAAATTCCCTCTCAAGGTCATTGGTGCTGTTTGTAGTAACTTTTCCCATGCCTGCCATGAGGAACATTTCATCTGCAACCTCATCGATTCCAGCTTTCTTTTCCCTGAATTCTGAGACATATGTGCTGTCCTGATACGATAGGATCTCAAGCTGCGAGACTTCCGGGATTTTTTCATTGAACTGGGCTTTGAGCTCTTCTGCCCGAACAAGGTTTTCGCTTTGCGGGACTTCTATCTCTGCAATGTATCCAATTGAAGTTTCGTATGAATTGACTGTTGCATCAAGCCCCTCATCCTGCAGCTGCACCGCAAGTGCTTCAGAATCCACTGCGCTATCAAGAGTAAGCGTTACAAGTGTTCCGCCCTGAAAGTCAACGCCCATCTTTATCGACGGGATGAAAAAGAGCGCTATTGCCATTAAAATCAGGGGCGCTATAGAAAGCAATCTATAGTCCCCTTTGTATATATTAGGAAGCATAGAATCATCAGTTTGAACCAAAAGTGGTACAAAATCAATATAAACCAATTCCCTTCTTGGAAAAAGATGGACTTGGGGGGATATGCGGCTATTTT
>CAZYZZ010000012.1:0-7179 GCA_964651995.1 Microcaldota archaeon | reverse complement strand
TTAATACAGTTGTGGGCACAAAAACACACAACGGTTTATAAATCCTACTTACACAAGTATATATGTATAGAAACAGGTGATTCATTGGGCGAGAGGAACTCATCAACCGGCAATTCTTCAACTAGGCCAGAATCATCTATGAGAAGCTTAAGATCAAAAATTACATCTCCTGCAACAACTGCAAGATCCATGATCAAAAAAGCCTTCCCGGCCAGGTATCATTTCAAGGCTCCCAAAATTCCTATAATCAAACTTTCAACTCCATCTGAGCTTGAGGGCCTGACAAATATAGTCTCTCGTCCAGGAGATACATTCAGGCATACCCACCCCCAGCTGCCTGATAGGGATTATAGCGAGCAGCAGCGCACATTTGCAATTGATCTTGTTATTGAAGCAGAACAAATGGCACTGAATCCTGATGCTCCTGTGCCAGATACCGTGACCCCGCAAAAAGAGGCAATCTTGCGTAATATTCTTGCGAATCCGGATTTCAAGGTCGCTGCAATCAAGTCTGACCGTGAATCAGAGCTTCGGATTGCATTCGAAGAGCTTGATATCAATCTCCGCTTTATCGAACTGTCAAGATCAAGGCCTCATCTCTCTAAACAGAAGCTTCGTGATCTGGCAAGGGAAGATATCGGGACTGCAAACGACATGATCCTATATAGGAGAGCAGATCCTAATTCAGAAGACAGCAAAGGAGGCGCAGCAGCAGCGCCTCCGCTTAATTTCATGTACATCGGCCTTCCTATTTTCGAGCATGCGATAAGGGAAGACAATTCCCAAACTGCTCCATTTACTATTGCACTTGGATTGCTTGCTGACTTGCAGTGGATCGAATCACGGATCCCGCAGATCCTTGATGAGGATGCCAGGTCTCAGGCACTTGATGATTATTCAGATGCCAGGCCGGTGCTTGATGTTTACGAAAAGCAGCTTGAGACTTCCGCTCTCAGCAGTGACATGACAAAAGAAGGATTTATCGCAAGGCGCATGGCAGCCCTAAAACACCTCTCAAGGCTGGATGCTGCACTGCAGGTTTCCTCCGAACTCAAGGTTCTTGATGATCACATAGAAGAGCTGATGGACAAGCCTCTGGAATTGCTTGAAGAACTGGCATTGTCAGTTGCAGTTGAGGATATTGAGGCTGCAATTGCTGTTCTGGAAGAATATCATCATGCAAAAGAGTCAAGCAGTCTTTCATCTTCACTAACTTCATCAAAAGTCAAGCGCTTTGCCCAACTGGTCGAAGTAAACGGATCCAAATATACTGAACTTGAGCTTGCGCTGACTGTTATTGATGAGCTTCGGGCCTCAGAAAACGCAATTTCTACTGAAAGGCCTCCTCCAATGTCCCACTCAGTTCCAGCTCGCCCATCATCACCACCAAAATCAAGACTTGATCTTCCATTTCCTTTTGCCAATGTCAAGGATCCTGATGACGAATTCGAGTCTCTTATGCCAGACTCTGATGTCAAAGACGCAGAGCTGATCAAAAGAGTTGCCAGAACTTTGAGGAAGTATGTGCTTTCCAGAGTTCCATATAAGGACATTCCAGATGTTTACAAAAAATCCTTTGCAGCACTTTGCCATGATTTTTCTAATGAAGGCACTATCAGGATGGCAAAAAAACTTGTAAGTGTTTCCAGCGGAATGGGGAAAGTTTCTGAGGTCTATCCTGAATTTCCATCTCCAGTAGAGCGATCTTATTATGATGCTCTCCTGGCTACTATAAAATCAACAGATCCCTCACTTATTACTGATCATTTTGAAGAACAAATGCCTTCTTCAGAGACCCTTGAAAATGCATTGGTCCTGCTCCAAAACGGGCCTGCCATTTTCAGAAATCACGTCATGGGCGGATGGGATAGCAACGGTACAATGCCAAGAGCAATTTATGGTTATTATGATCCTGAAACAGAACTCATAATTGCTTTTGATGATCCTGACCTTCCAGAGGAAGTAACTCAAGATGCTGCCTTTTTTGAATTTTCTGTTGATCCAGATACAAATCGTGTTCACCTAATCACTGGTTGGGAGAATCCTTCCATAGCGTACCTTGATGGAATGCAGGTACGCCCGCTACCAGAGCCTTCCGAGCAGCCAGCTGAGCCTGAAGTTCCTATACATTTTGAGTCCCCTGTTGAATATCCGGCTGACCGGACAGATCATTTTCCAGCACAGGCAGATGAAGAGCCCACTGCACCTGAGTCTGATCTCCATCAGTGGATGGATTCTGAGCGTTCTGGGAAGAGCAGCAAACCAGGAACTCCGCTCGAAGCAGTTCTAAGTGAAGCTGGAGGGCCCCAGTCTCATCCAACTCCAACCGACTGGCCAGCTGCTGGCATTGAGATTCCGGTAACTGACTTTGATGATGGAGAGCCAACTGTTCCTTCAAGCGAGAGAATCACTCTTCCGGAGGCTGCTCCTTCAGACCAAACAGTTGGAGGATGGTTAGAACTTCCGCAAGAGGCTCCAACCCTTCCGCCAGAGCCAGAAGTTTCGCAAGAGGTTTCAGCCGACCTGGTTTTCGACCTTCCAAATCTTGGCGTGAATGATGAGCTTGAAGAAGTTCTGAACCAGAATTTCCCCCGCAAGATTGGCGGAGTAGAAAGCGTCCGTAATGTTAACATAAGAAGAGTTGCCAGAACACTTGTTCTCTATCTTGAGCTTAATTCAGAAGACAAAAAAGCCGCAGAAGAAATTGAAACAGTATTGACTGCAAGATCAGGCTCACCAATAGACCGGACAGTTCCAGCAGTCTATGTCCCGGCAATAGAATCTCTCAAGGAAAATCCTGATATTTCAAACCTTATACCGCTTGCAGTTGGTATTGTCAATGCAAGTGAAGAAGCATCTGGAGAGAAGTCAACTGTGATGCTTCCCGATCCGGCTCCAGAATCAGTCCGGGCACGTCCTGAAGTTGTTCCAGAGCCACCACGTGTTCCAGAGCCTGTATTTTCGAAACATGAAGAGCAGGCAGTGGAAGATGACCAGACTATTTTCGACCGTCTGCAGCCTCTTCAAAAAATCCTGATTACAAAAGCACTTTATCAAACAGACTGCACTGCAGATGATCTTGAAAAGTTCAGGACAATGGACGCAGGACTTCGAGAGCTTCGAATGCAGAACTACATATCATCTGTCTGGCCCCAGAAAGATTTCAAAGCAAATCTCGCTGCCTTCAGGGAAGCAAAACGATCCCTCGATATTTTCTTCTCACTACCTCCGCCTTCATCTCGTGAAATGGAGCACGCAGTAACAAATCCTGCAAATCTTTCACAGAATCAAAAGGAGATGGTTGCAGATCTTTTCGAAATCCAGGCTCCAGAAGTTGAATCAAAGCATATCCGCGGCTTTGGGGTTTGGGTCCGCGGAGAACACGCAGAGCTCCTGAGATACTGGGAAGACTCACTGCTCAACGATTTCAATCTTATTTCGCTTTCGCAATCAATGGTCACTTCAAGAGCCTCGCCACACCGCAGGTTCTCATCAGAGCAAGTACTGCTTATCTCATTCATCCTGAACAAACATCCGAGCCAGTTGACTCCCCAGGACTTTGTAAATGTCGAAGCAGTAACTTCCTTTAGAAAAAAACTGAAAGCAAATGCATACTTCTGGAGGGATGCTCAGGAGTATTCGGTTCTCAATGCATTTGCATACAAATGGTTCACTTCAACAAGAGAGCAAAGACAAAGACACTGGACAAGCACATCTGTAAACATGTTCTCTGTTTCTGACTTTGCCCATCGCCTGAGATTTGTTCACCCGATGAGCTATGCCCAGTCGGATACAAAAATACTTGAAGAAATTTATGAAAAACCGGTTGCAGAAATTCCACAGGATAATATTGATGCATTTAGAAGTGCTGTTTTGAACAAAACATATGGAGACAATGGCAGCAAGGAATATTATCCCCAGCTTTTGAGACTATTTAAACTTGTCGGCGATCCGGAAAACCTTCGGGAAGCAGTATCAAAGAACGAAGAGTTCAATATCCTGCTTGAGTTCCTGGGCGGTCCGAATCTTGCTGTTGCAACTGACTTTGTCAAAGTTGCAGGACTTACTGCTCCCAAGTTCCAAACACGCATGGATAGTAGCGAGGGCGGCAGGAAAAAGCTTGTTGTCCTTGATGACTACTGCGAGACAAATGATGACTGCTTCACTGGGGCAGAGATAACTTTGCCAACAGGTCAGTTTATCCGCCTGAAGGCAGTATTTGACGGTATGGGTGGGCATGACACTATGAAAGGCCTTGTTCCAGGCTACATGAGCAATGGCCAGGTTGCAAGCAATGTTGCGAGGGAAGCAGTAGAGCTTTGCGCAGCTGCAGGATGGATCCAGAACCCAGAGGATGCGCGCCGAGCAGTTGTTATTGCTGATCTTGCTGTGACATTTGAACAGATTTCAAAGAAAGCAAATAAGACAACGACCTATCTGGAAAATGATATGGGCACAACTGCAACAATTACCCTCCGAATCGGAAACCAGTTCTATGGGATCCATGCAGGCGACAGCGAATACAAGGTTCTTCGGAGAGGAAAAGTTGCTTTCCAGTGTCCAATCCACAATATGGCTTATATGATGAGGCAAAACGGGATTGAAAACAACGGGAAATTCCCATCCAACATAATTGTTTCTGCACTTGGCAGCACATCCTCATATATTGATATTAATGGATTCAAATTAGAAAATGGCGATGTGGAATTCGTATCGTCTGACGGAATAAGCGATCTTGTGCTGGATGGAGAGATTGGAAGAGTCCTGGAGGAGCACCCTGATCTGGATGATGCCTGCCATGCACTGCTTCGGCTTGCAGAATCAAGGAAACAGAAAGGCAAGCACACATCCTCAATTCCTCCTGATCCATCAGATGGATCTGCCCCTGAGCATATTAATGGACATAATGATGATAAGACCGTGGTTTTGGACAGGTATACTGCCGATAAGAAGTATGTAACTTCTATTCTGAATCCCATTTCGGAGGATTTATCATGAACCACGTTTTTTTATCTATCGAAACATTTAAATATACTATCCCACACATGTATAGATTAAAACACTTTATATTATTTACATCGAGGTGATGAGTTTGGCGGAACAAAAAACTAAAAAGGAAACTGTTACACAAAGTCGTGCACTAGCAGCACATTCTGAAAAAGTTACCAAATCATTTGGTGGCGGAATTTTGGGTCAAACCCTAATGGAAGGTTTGAGAATCGTCGAAAACGGCGCTAAGGCCGGCCGTGAATCTCTTGAGCTAAGGCTTGGAGAGAGGCTTGATTCTGTTTCTAACGAGGCATCTGCAGCAGCAGGAAAAGCCTCAGCAGCAGAAAAATCTGCCTCAAGTGCAGCATCAAGCGCAGCAGAGGCAAAAGAATCTGCCGCAGCAGCACAAAGATCAGCAGAAGAGGCTACTGACAAGGCATCTTCAATGGCTGATGATGTTGAAAAGGTTACACGTGAGTCAACCGAAGCAAAAGAAACAGCAGAATCTGCAAAAGAATCTGTTGCTGGTCTTCTGAAAGCACTTACAATCAAAGTAGTTAGAAAAGTCGGAGAGAAGGCAGAACCATTGACTGGCGGAGATGCAATTGCTCACCTTGTTAAGTCTGTCAGTGATTTCGGACACACACTTGCAAGATTCCAGGAGAGAATTACAAAAGTTGAAGCTGGTGTCAAAGAACTAAAAGCAGAAGCGCCAGAAGCAGAGGCACTCTTTGCAGATATTATATATACATTAGAGCAGGGTGGCTTTGAATTACAAGAGGCTCCAAGAGACGGAGATACCGGAGGAGATTCATAATGGGTTTAAGAAATCTGAGAAAACGATTCAAGTCAGGAGAAGGGGGCCAAGCCGAAGAATCAAAGCCTCCATCAAAACCGCCAAAAATGCCTGAGCCAGAACCAGAGGCACCTCGAGCTGGTTGTGGACCAAACCCAGGAAACAATCCAGGCGATCATGATCAGACAAGAGAAGCAGATGTTGACGAGCAGAAGGCGCTTGCAAAGAAATCAAGGCCTCCAGCAGCAGAAGCAATGGCCGCCGAAACAAGAGAAGCAGATGTTGAAGATCTTGGTGGTGGAGATGGCCTTGGAGAAGATCCAGGCCTTGCTGATGAGCTTGAAGGTTCTGAGCCTGTAGAAGATGCTGATAAGGCTCTTGCTGATCTTCAGGATGCACTTGATGTGCTTGATGAAGCTGATGAGCCTCTTGAGCCAGCAACCGAAGAAGCAAAAGTTTCTCAGACTTCTGACGAAGAAGAATCAGCTCCTCCTATACCAGCTGCTCCTGTAAAGCCGCCAAGGCATGCAACTGGAGCAACTCCAAAAGTAGAGGAACCTGAAGAAGAGAAAGTCGATATGGATGCTGTACAGGCAGTAGTCCAGGCAGCACTTACAAAACTTTTAGCTCCTATTGAAGCCAAAGTCGAAGAACTTGGAAAAAAGATCGTTGGCCTTGAACAAGTCTTCCTAGGGGAAGATGAGGAAGAGGACGATGAACCAGATCAGGAAGTTGAAGAACTTAAAACCAAGGTAGCACAGCTCGAAGGCCTGAAAACATCTGTCGATGGCTTTGAAGGAGAGCTTAAAGGAATTCGCGACCTTATTGATGGTGATAAAGGTCTTTCAGTAACTTTGGGCAACCTTGAAAACAGAACAGCAGTTCTGGAGAGCCAGGCAGTATCTAATGAAGTATTTAATGAACTTCGTGATGATCTTGAAGAGCAGGGAGAAATGCTTGAAGAGCTCACCGGTCCTGCAGGAGAAAGCCTTGAGAGTATGGTAGAGGTTCATGAAGATGTTGTATGCAGGCTTGTAGTTGAGTATCTGCAGCAGGAAAGTCCGGACCTATCTGCATTTGCAGAAAAGCACGGAGAAAAACGTGTTCTTGATCAGCTGACATTGGTTGCTGCCAATCCAGACAATTATGTCCAGGATCAGATTTCGTTCCTGCACTACAACCAGCCATATTCAGAACTTGAGCAGACTTCCGGAGCAGATTCCGATGAGTACAAGTTTGTTGCACAATCTTCTGAGCGTGTAATCAGGCTTGCACAGGATTTCCTGAGAAAATCTCAGGAACCAAAACCAGGTGATTCATAATGGCAAGGAAAAAAAGATTAAGCAGAGCCGAGAGAGCAGCCAAACTAAAAGCAGCACAGGAAAATGCTGCTG
>CAZYZZ010000011.1:0-18645 GCA_964651995.1 Microcaldota archaeon | reverse complement strand
ACAAGTCCGATTATAATAGTTTTTAGCTTCATACATCCAACCTTGCGGATATAAGAAAGTCCGCATCATTTTTATAGAATGACCTAATGTCATCAAGCTCAAGTGCGAGCATCAGAGGACGCTCAAGACTCAGCCCCCATGCAAGAACCGGATAGACTCCGGCAAGCGGAATGCTGACTTCAGGACGGAATATCCCTGCCCCGCCAAGTTCTAACCATTGTTTTTTCTCTTCAAAGTAAACCTCAATTTCCAGGCTGGGCTCGGTGTATGGGAAGAAGCTTGGCCTGAACCTGATCTTTTCAAATCCAAGTTTTCGGTAGAATTCCTTGAGAATTCCAAGGAGGTCTGTGAATTTGGCATTTTCCCATGCAATGATTCCCTCGACCTGATAGAACTCTGCAAGATGGCTGTAGTCAGTAGCCTCGTTTCGGAAAACTTTTCCTATTGCAAAGAACTTCTTTGGTTTTTTGTCCTTGAGCGCGCCCAGATTCCTTGCAGAAAGGCAGGTGGTATGGGTTCTTAGCACTGATTTTTCTGCTTCTTTAGGGTCCCACTTGTATTTCCATCCCTCTTCATGAGCCTTTGCCACTCTTGAGACAAGAGCTTTGTCCGGAAGAGGGCTCTTATGATTTAAGTAGAAGGTGTCTGCAAGTTCCCTCGCAGGATGGTCCTGCGGCTGGAAGAGAGCATCAAAGTTCCAGAATGAACTTTCAAGAATGCTTCCCTCCATTTCCTGGAAGCCGAGCTCTGCCATGATTGATTTTACCTTGCGCGACATTTTGGTGATCGGATGGCTCTTTCCAAGATGAGCATCTGCTGAAGGAACATTAACATCAAAACCTGAAGATGATGATTTTGCTCCAAGGAATTTGACATGTATCGTTTTCTCTGTTTTTTTATCAAGCAGATGCCTCTTGTACAATTCATCGAGAACGACTTTCTGGTTTGTTGTTCCTGTTTCTTTGAGCTCTTCATAGGCAGAATGCAGCTTCTGCATTGCAGCTGCAGCATCAGCTTCGGACTTTGATGGGATCAGTCTGCCATCTTCAATCTGGACAAGGCCCTTCACCTTTGCCCAGCGAAGGCCTATTGAGCGCTCCTGGGAACTGAGGTCCTTAACCTGCATTTTTTCAACTGCTTTTTTGTAAACAGAAAGCTCGGGAAAACCTGATTTGATATAGTCTTCAAATTCCTTGTTTGGAGTTGCAGTGATGGATTCCTGAAGTTCAGTTTCAACTGATCCCAGAGACTTGAGTGACTCGATGATTCTTCGGACGCTGTCCTCATTCATTCCTGTTTGCTCAGATATCTCTTTGACAGACATTTTCTTGTTCTTTGAAAGTAGTTCTACGACTTTGTCTTCTCCTTTATACATTATTCCTCGCCTCTTCGCTTTGCCATTATAATATACAAGTATGATCCGACTATCAGTACTAAAAGACCGATCAGCGGAAGCCCGTGCGGGCTTGCAAGTGTGCTGCTTATTCCTCTTGCGATGTTGCTGAAGAAATCAGTCACCTCCTGGTCAATGCTCCCTTCAACATCAAATATCAGAGAAAGTTTTACTAAAACCACGTCATTCCATGACAGCTGGTTTATGTGGATTGGAAGGTCAAGCTCTTCTTCTTCAGGAAGAGGATTGACATCAAGAGTAACGCTGTCTGTTGGAAGCTCTACAGTAAGATATACATGCTCTTCAAGCACTATGTTGTCCTCAGGGGTTTTTGTAAATGCAAGAGCAGCTGGATTGATGGTGTACCTTCTGGTTCTTGGTTTGTATTGGTCGAGTTCGAAAAGACCGGTTCCCTCGACATTGCTGTCGTTTTCAAATGCAGGATATGCCCAGTAGTCAAGTATAAGCTCTCCATGGCAGATTCCCTGGATAGGATTGCATTTTGATCTTGGCTGAGGACGCAGCCTGAAATCCCGTATGTCTACAAGAGCAGGGTTGACGTGGATCTTGACATCCTTGAGGCCGGTGCTGTTGGACCAGAATGATAATCTGTTGTTTGTAATTCCGCTGTCATAAACAGAATGGGAATGGTCCCCATAGGTTATCATTTTGATATTCTCATGAACCCTTGCGCTTCCATCTGCACCAATATCACTGATGGTGACATCGACCTGTTCGATGACAAACTCGGCATTCGAGATAGTAAGCAGCAAAAGAAGGATGAGCAGCTTTTTCATAAAATCTTGTCTTCGTGAATGTATATAAACGTTCATAACTGCGGCGGTTTTTAAAACATGGATTGCAAAATCACTACATGGATCATACTATTGCTACTTTAGGAAGCCATTCTGCCCTCGATGTGTGTGAAGGGGCTAAGGCTGAGGGTTTTGGCACTGTCGTAGTTGCCCAGAGGGGCAGGGAGAAGACGTATCTGGGGCCATACAAGACCAGGATGAGAGGAGATGAAGAGGTCGGAGTTGTTGATGAGGTTCTTCTTCTAAATAAATTCAATGAGATAATTGAGAAGCAGGACTATCTCAAAGAAAGAAATTCTATTTTTGTTCCAAACAGGTCATTTGCAGTATATGTCGGATATGATGCAATTGAGAAAGAGTTTGATGTTCCTGTCTTTGGGAACAAATATCTTCTTAGGGCAGAGGAGAGGGATGCTGAAAAGAACCAGTACCACCTCATGGAAAAAGCAGGCGTGAGATCTCCTAAGAAATTCAAGAAGCCTGAAGATATAGACAGGCTTTCTATAGTAAAGGTGAGCGAAGCAGAGAGAAGCTATGAGAGGGCATTCTTCCTTGCCAGGGACTATGAGGACTATAAGGAAAAGAGCAAATACCTGCTCATGATGGGAAAGATCAAGGAGGAGGACCTGAAAAAAGCAACAATTGAGGAATACATTGTTGGCGCTCATTTTAACCTGAATTTCTTCTACTCCCCACTTCTTGACGAGGTGGAGCTTCTTGGGATCGATACCAGAAGGCAGACCAATATTGATGGTTACTTGAGAATGCCTGCAGATGTACAGCTGGAGCTTCTGAAAATGGCCCAGCCATCAACAATTGAAGTAGGTCATATTGCATGCACCCTCAGAGAATCACTGCTTGAGCAGGTGCTTGAGCTGGGCGACAACTTTGCACGCGCAGTCCAAAAGGAATACAAGCATGGACTTGTAGGGCCGTTTGCACTCCAGGGAGCATTCGTCGAGGAAAAAGGAGAGAAATTCGTCTGCTTCGATGTATCGCTGAGAATGCCAGGCTCTCCTGGAACAAGGTTTACCCCTTATTCTGAATACCTATACAGAGAAAGCATGAGCTTTGGAAGAAGAATAGCAAGAGAAGTAAAGCAGGCAGAGAAAGAAAAAAGAATAGAAGAAATCACAAGCTAGTATGGAGCTTCCTGATTTCCCAATAAGAATGGAGAAAGCATTTTTGTTGCTTTTCTTGGCTTGTCTACATTGATTGCAAAGATTCCCTCGTTGGAATCTGAAGACAACTTGCTCAGCCCCTTGATTGTCACTTTCTCAAGCTCAAGCATTTCGGTGATCTTCTCCATGGAAGTATTGGAAATCTTGATTACGATCGCAGTTGGATCAGTAGTCTTGAATCCGTTCCTAATGAGGATGTCATCGGCCTTTTTAGGGTCTTTGACCTCCATCGAGATCACTGCCTTGCCGCCTATTACATCAACGTGAAGCCCGTCAATATTCACACTGGACTTACCGAGGATGTAAGATATATCTGCCAGAAGACCTACTCGGTCATCTGAAACTATGGTAACTGATTTCATTTTTTATCACCTTGAGGCTTCTAGAGCATTTTCACAAGATCAGTGCTGATCAAGTTCAAGGCCCTGAATGTTTTGTAATCATCACTCGCGCCTTTTCTGTATGCAACAGCCTTGGCACGGGTAATTGATTTTACTATCCTGACTTTTTCCGCAGTTGTCAGCGGAACGCGATTATTTCCAAGTGCAACTTGAAGTTGTTTTGCAGTGTTGAGCATGAAATCATATTTCAGCTCCTCTGATCTGCTTCCAAGTTCCAAGGCACAAGTCAAACCCAACAATCTTTTTGTATTCCTCCTGGTTTCATTGAACATAACCATCCCCCCACCTGATAGATATTGGGATGGGAACTATATATATGTTTCGCGGGGAATTTTGGTAAAATCACAGGTTTCTATATAAACATTGTGCAATTTTACACGTTTTTAATGTTACAGTGGGGAAATACGACAAATACCATAGGAGAGAGCAATATTTCTACTGAAGGTATAACAAATTAACAACACTGGTCGTAATTGTTTGTGAATTTATTAGTGAATATTTGAATTTATAAGGCTATGTATCGGATTTTACGGGGAAATGTAATAGAATAAAAAGAATTTCGAGTAATATCCAGGTTATGCTAATTGTAATTGCAGATAATATGGAGGAGAGCGTAGTCTCGGCAATCAGTGAGATTGGAGAGGTTAAATACAAGCCTGAAAACCTTGATGAGGCACTGGAGGATGCAGAGGTGCTGATTGTCAGAAGTGCAACGAAGGTGACCAAGGACCTGGTTGAAAAGGCAGGGAAGCTGAAGCTGGTGATCCGCGCCGGAGTTGGAACAGACAATATTGACAAGGAAGCCTGCAAAGAAAAGAGTATCGAGGTAAAGAATACTCCTGGAGCCTCTGCCAATGCAGTTGCAGAGCTTGTTCTTGGAGTGATGATCTCAGGACTTCGCAATGTTCAGAAGGCGCAGTGGCAGATGAAAAACAAGAAATGGGACAAAAAGCACCTCACAGGCTTTGAGATTTCCGGAAAAACCCTTGGGATAATCGGATATGGAAGGATCGGCTCAATGCTTGGGAAGAAGGCCAGTTCCCTTGGGATGAGGATCATTGCATTCAGTCCGCACCCCAGAATAGAGGATGACATCGTTGAGTATGTGGAGGATTTTGACCAGTTTCTGAAAATGGCAGATGTAATCTCACTTCATGTTCCTGCAGTTCCGCAGACAATCGGGATGATCAACAAGGAAAGCATTGCAAAGATGAAAGAAAATGCATATATCATCAATACCTCAAGAGGAGAGATAATTGATGAGGGAGCACTTTATGAAGCATGCAAAGACGGAAAGATTCTGGGCGCTGCACTGGATGTTTACCCTAGCGAACCTTATTCCGGGCAGCTGCTTGAGCTTGAGAATGTTTCATTTACTCCCCACATCGGAGCTGCGACAAAAGAAGCGCAGGGAAGGATAGGGGAAGAGGTTGTAAAAATCCTCAAGGATAAGCTAAGTAAATAGCACAGATTTATAAAAACTACCACAATATAATAATATTGGGGTAGCAATGAAATTAAGATCTAAAATTCTAGATAGAACAATTAAATCTGGTTTTGATGGAAAGCAAACCAAACCAGAAGGCAGAGCAGGCTTCAGGCTGGGCGATGATCAGAAAAGGGCAGTCACTGACTTTGTCAGGAGAAAGCTTGAAGCTCTTGGGGTAACGGATAAGAAGACAATTGAAACTGCGAAAGACAATGCCATGATTGTTCTTGGTGATGTGGATGCCATCTCAAAAAGAAATGTAGCTGGAGGCGGAAGCTTCAAGGGACTTTTGATGGATGCAAAGCAGTATTATGCAGTTGTCTTTGGTTATTATAACCCAGATACAGATGCACTTGCATATTTCAGCGGCAGGCGTCCGGATGATGAGAGTCTTAGGGCTGTCCGGTTCATAGTTGATCTTGATAGAAAAACAGGAGTGGAATTCATAAAATTCGTTCGCTTTGATACTGTCGATCCCGAGGTTCCTGCTCTCAAGGCACTTGAAGGGCTTCCTGTGCGAGCCAGCGCAGGAGCAATTGTGGATCTTAGCTGATCTATTCTTCTATTTCAGCTTCGACTGTTTCTGCTTCAACTGTTACTGTTTCTTTTTTCTCAAGAAAATCCTTTGGCATCTTTCCCTTTGGAAATACTACTGTTGTCTTGTGCTTTATTGGAAGCTGAAGCATTTCAGATATTCGCACCAGCTCCTGGGTCGGGATATAGTGCCTTGATTCAAGATAAGTGAGAACTCCTCTTTTTGTATCTTCTTTTACTACTGTAAGTCGATGGCTTTGGCGAAGGCCGGTTACATTGACCTTGACATCAACAAATCCCTGCTCTAGTATTTCATCCCTGTTTATAGTGACCAACTCCTGCGAAAAATAGTATGTCATCCCCTTTTTCAATGTTTACTTTGGTAAGAGGAGGCAGATCTGAAACAAAAACCCCATCAGAGATAAATACACATTCTTGTTTTGATGATATAGAGATACTGTAAGAGTCTGGAAGGACTTCTGGTGCAAATGCCCTTTTGTATGGTGCAATTGGAACAACCACTATTTTTTTCTCAGTTGGAGAGAGCTGCTCTCCGCCAGCAGAATATGCATAGGCACTTGATCCCAGGGCAGAAGAAACAATAAGTCCATCTCCCCTGAAGACAGAGACCTGGCCATTATCGGAAACAGCAATTTCAATGACGCGGTAATTCATTGCGTGGAGGACAAAATCGTTTAGCGCAACGAACTCCTTGCCTTCGACCAATGCTTTGATAGGCATTATTGAAACAGTGGGGCCCAAGAGGGCCTGGATGATATTTTCTCTCCAGCTCTCACGCTCAAGCTGGCAGATGTAGCTCTTTTTTGTCCCGATTCCAAGTATCGGGCCTTCCACGGTTTTCTTATAATTGGCAAAGAGAATAGTGCCGTCGCCGCCAATGCAGATGGTTGCATCTGCGCCGGCATCCACAATGGAATGGTTATTTTTTTCGAGGAAAGTGCCAACATCCTGCGCAAGGCCGGAAGTCCAGTCTTTGGCAGGGTTGTTTATGATCTTGATTTTCATATTTTGAACTGTTATAGAGAAAGGGATTTAAGCCAAATGTCTTTTTTAAAAAAAATTAAGGAGAATGTCTTTCTAAAATAAAGACATCGATCTCATTATCTGGATTGACAGGAGAACTAAAATGGAACGGTGTATGGGAAATAATTCGCAGTCCGCTGATTTCAAGGAACCTGACCATATCATCCACTCCCTGGAAATACATTTGCCGGTCCAGGCTCCTGATCTTTTCATCTCCGCATTCCCTATAGTCAAGGACCTGCAACGTAAATTTTTCCCTCCCGACCTCAAGGATAAACGGTGATATTGATGCCCCATCTTTCAGGTAGTGATCGTAAAATGGCTTATTATGGGGGTTTTTCACATCCCTAAAATTGATAGATGCTCTTCCGTGAGGTGATAGTGAATCTGCAAGTGTGCTGACCATCAGATCCGGAACATAAACCACGGCATTTACTGCAAGAGCAACATCAGCACAGCCAGGCAACTTAAAATCCCGTACATCTGCCTTAATGAAGCTTACTTCAGGAAGCCTGCGCTTTGCTGCCGACAATGTTGGCCCTGATACATCTATCCCGATCAATACTGTTTGGGATGGATCAAAAAATTGCAACTCGTGGGCATGGCCACAGGCAATATCAAGAACTATCGGCCTGTCGCTATGCTGGCTTGCATGTTCCAAAAGAGGAAGGTGGAATTTTTTAAAATAATCCTTGCTTTTTGAAGGACTGTTTATCTTTTGTTCATAGTCGCGTCTTGAAAATGTAGAGTATTTTGGAGTTATGGCTGCCATTCCTTTTTTTTCTTGCGTGCCTCTGGGCCCGATACCGGAGTCCCCAGGCTGAACTAGTTTTTTCTTCATATATACACCGAACACGTTCTGATAATAAGCATCAGTAATTTACATAAGTAAACACTCAGTCCGAATATATATACCGTTTGTATAAAATATTTGTCAAAGTGACATTTTTTGATTGGTTTTTGTTAAATAAGGAGTAGTCCAGAGGAATGATAGATTCAATAATAAAAAGAAAAAAAGGAAAAAACTATCCGAGCATTTCAAGGTCTCGGGAGTATTCTGGTTGTGTGGAAACTTCTTCTTCCTCAACCATTGACTGGCCTGCAACAGATGCGCCGGTAACGCCGGTTACGATTGCAACGATTTCGAGCTTGCCTTCGTAATTCTGCATGATCCTGGCACCCCATTTGACATTTGCCTCAGCATCCATCTTCTCGGTAATAATTTCACCGGCTTTAATGGCATCTCCGAGGGTAAGGTCAGAACCGCCGCTGATGTGGATAAGAGCGCCCTTTGCACCTTCAAAATCTACATCAAGAAGCCTGTTCTTGATAACGCCCTGGGCAGCACCAGTAACCTTGTCGTTGCCTTTTCCTTCACCAACTGCAATGAAGCCGACTCCTCCGCCTTCCATGATGGACCTGACGTCTGCAAAGTCGATGTTGATGAGTGATGGCTGGGTAATTGTCCAGACAAGACCAGAGATTGCACGAGCAAGAATTTCGTCTGCTACTGCAAATGCTTCTGCCATAGGAAGGTTTGGCACCAGTTTAACCAATCTGTTGTTGTCGAGAATAATTACTGAGTCGCAGTTCTTTTTGAGTAGTTTAATACCCTCTTCTGCCTTCTTTCTCCTGGCTCTCTCAAGAGCAAATGGATATGTGACCATGGCAACTACAATTGCACCCTGTTCTTTTGCAATCTGGGATACAATAGGAGCAGCTCCACCACCGGTTCCACCACCCATACCAGCGCAGATAAATACAAGGTGTGCGCCTTCGAGTTCTCTTTCGATTAATGGTCTGTCTACTTCGGCAGATTTGGCACCAACATCAGGGTAGCCTCCTGCACCAAGACCTTTTGTCACGGATTTTCCTATAAGGACCTTCTTTGATCTCTCATGAACTATGTTCAAGTGCTGTTTGTCGGTGTTTATTGCAACAAGTTCAGTACCCTTAACGCCTGACTTGATCAGCCTATTGATAGTGTTGTTTCCAGCACCACCAATACCAACGGTCACAATCTTAATTGTCTCAGAACTCATTGATTCTGCACTCTGAGATTCCTTTTCTGGAGCAGCTTCGCCCATCACAGATCTTACCAAATCTTCCATATATTTTCACCTTTAGTCGCATTTCCTCAGATTTACGGGAGGAGTATACTGTTTCGAATTTTTTGAGTTTAAAAGAATTTACTTTTATGAGGAGAATTTTAGAAACATAAAATAATGCAGAAAAAGACAAGTTGGAAAAATACGAGGTAAAACATATAAATGTATTTAGTGCATGCATTTATATGAAATTATTGACCAGGATTTCACAAAAAGGGGGATGGAAATGGTACGCGTAATAACAATCATGGATGATGTCTATGATGACCTCAAGAGACTGAAGTCATCCAAGGACATGAGCTTTAGCCAGGTTCTGAGGTTTTTGCTCAAGGAACGAAAGCAGGAGAGCACGATTATCAGCCTTGCCGGGACTATTGAAGACAAGGACATTGCAAGACGTGAAGTGAGCAGGATCAAGAGGGAAGAGTACAACTGGATAGAGCAGTGATGCTATGGAGAAGATCTGTCTTGATTATGAAACTGCCCTTGATTTTCTCAGGGGAGACCCTGGGACCATTGAAAAGCTGAAATACTATGCAGACAGAGAAGAGATCTGCATAACAAGCATGAGCATGATGCAGCTTCTTGAGACAATAAAAAAAGCAGAGGTGATAAACAACTTCTCAAACAGCGTCACCATACTCCCCTTTGACAAGAAAGCTGCTATGATCGCAACAAAACTGAATAATGAGATCAAGGCCAAGGGCGAGCTGCCAAAGCCTATTGGAAGCATACTCACTGCGTCGATCTGCATAGCAAATGATGCATTCATATTTACGAGAAGCCCATGGAAATTTGATGGGATCCGGGGGCTTCGAAAGGTCTAAAATATCTAATCTTGAAAGTGGTATGTATGAAGGCCCTGGTACTTTATGGATATGGAATCAACTGCGAACATGAGAGCAAGAATGCTATTGAGAAGAGTGGGGGACGTGCAGACATCCTCCATCTGAATAAAGTGCTGGACAATCCAAGGCTTCTTGAAGAATACAACATGCTTTTTATCCCAGGAGGATTCTCATTTGGTGATGACCTTGGCTCTGGGAAGGTCTTTGCAAACAAGATGAAATTCAGGCTAAGAGATGAGCTGGAGGATTTTGTCAAAGCAGACAAACTGGTTTTGGGAATCTGCAATGGATTCCAGGTCCTTGTCAAGATGGGTCTGCTCCCTGAGCCGGATTTCAGCCAGAAGGTGACATTGATTGGAAATGAATCAGGACATTATGAAGACCGCTGGGTTGTTCTCAAGACAAATAAGCAGTCGCCATGCGTCTTTTCAAAAGGACTTGAATACCTCTTGGCGCCAGTTCGCCATGGAGAAGGAAAATTCATCCCGAACAATGACGCGGTGCTTGAAGAATTGAAAAAGAATAACCAGATAGTATTCCAGTATACTGACAAGGACGGAAAACTGGCAGGATTCCCGCATAACCCCAATGGATCTATTTTGAACATTGCAGGAATCTGCGATAAAACAGGTAGGATCTTCGGGATGATGCCGCATCCTGAGGCATTTAATATTGTTGAAAACTGCCCATATTGGATTAGAGGAAAAGTAAAAGAGCCCATGGGGCTTAGAATCTTCAAAAATGCAGTCGAATACTTAGACTAGTCTCGTGAGATTGCAAGTTTGGCCAGTGCAACTACTCCGAAGAGAACTGCAAGCAGCGGATATGCTTTTGCCCAGGTGAGGCCTGCAAACAGGTCGAAGTTAATGCCAAGGCCCAAGAGACCAAATGCAATGAGCAAGTATCCTGGAAGATGTGCATCACGGATTTCTTCGTCTTTCACTTTCTTTTTTGTTACGACTTTCTTCTTGGTTCTTTTTTTCTTTGGAGGCATATTAGGAACACCGAAGAAAACTATGTTTAGAAAAGCTTTAAAACCTGCAATGGCAGCTCAGGCGAAGAGAAGGAATGCTACTGATGGGATAACAAGCAGTGAAAGTGAGATGTAGAAAAGGGTGTGCATGAGGTCCAGGAACCCATGGACAAGGAAGATTGTGATTGATTCCTTATGCTCAAGCGTTCCGAAGAACCGCCTCAGGAATCCTATGAATATGATCAGTGGTATTACGATAAGCAGGATAAGGAAAAATGCTATTATGCTCGGGGTTTTCATGAATTTCAGTATTGCAGATGATTCTGACATGAAAAGAAAGACTGCAAGAAGTCCCAGGGCAAGAAGAACAAAGTCAACGACCCGCCCATGCTCTGGGTAGAGGCCTTCGGTATATTCTTCTGACATGAGCTTTACTGATCTTGGGATCTCCCAGATGATGAAACATATGATAAGCAGTATTGATGCACTGTCGAAAAGACCGACACTGATTAAGCTGTAGAAATCGCCAACAATATTATATGCCACGAACTGTTGTTGGAAGTAATATTATTAAAATTTTATCATGGGAAAAGTGCCGAAGTGAAGGTGGGCGATAGTCGAAATTATTTTAAAGGCTAGGCAGTAAAGCTAATTTGGGCAGGCTGGCCTGCTTGAGAGTTGAGCACTTGGAAAAGATAAAAATGGAAATTGCGGGAGAAATTTCCCTTTCTGATGATCCAGGTGCAACCATGAGAAAATGGAGGGAGATTTTCAGCATCTCCCAGGTCGAGCTTGCAAAGCATCTGAGCATAACAGTCTCAACAATCAGCGATTATGAGGGAAGCAGGAGAAAGTCCCCTGGAACCCATGTTGTAAAGAGGTTTGTTTCTGCGCTTTTTGATATTGACAAAATGAAAGGCGGGCATATTGTATCCAAGTTCAGGGAAAAGGAAAAGCCAGTAAGTGAATATTTCGAGGTCCATGAATTTGCAAGATCAATTTCGCTAAAGGATTTTGCAGGGCTGATCGGAGGCAATGTCCTGACAAACGAGGATATGCTTGATTCGAAGAAGATCTATGGATATACATTGATTGACAGTATCAAAGTGATTCTTGACATGCCGTTTTCCTATTTCCAGAATCTCTATGGGAATGTAAACC
Organism: Microcaldota archaeon; assembly: GCA_964651995.1. Taxonomy (GTDB): domain Archaea; phylum Micrarchaeota; class Micrarchaeia; order Anstonellales; family Bilamarchaeaceae; genus Bilamarchaeum. Next base: position 6,698 of record CAZYZZ010000011.1, on the reverse strand, counting down.
AGAGGGTTTTCATCTTCACTGGAATCAGCACAGGAAGAAGCCCGTTTGTAGTTGTCAGGGTAAGTCCTTCAAAACCATCGGCAATTGTTCTGCATAACATTGATCCGAACAAGGTGGACAAGCTTGCAATGAAGATTTCCGACCGCGAGAGAATTCCAATGATAGTGACCAAGATGTCAATAGAGGACATCAAGGATGCGCTCAACAGGATCTAGTTCTTTTTTCTAATGAGGTAGTAGTAAGCAGTAGCAGCAAATAGACCAAAAATTGGAACAATTGATGGGATTATAACTATCGCTGCCCACATAATTTTTTGATTAGAGACTAGAGTTTTAGACTGGACAATATCAAGAATGGTAAGAAGTATTGAAATTGGAATGAACAGGCCCCCAACTACAATTAAGAGCATAATAGAAACCCCTAGATAAGCAAAAAACGGAGTCTCTCCCAGAAGAAGATAAAAAATGACCAACAAAAGCCCTATTCCCATTAGACCATAAGCTAAAATTAAAGATAATTTGAGATGTCTTTTTTCTACCATATTACCACATTAAAGTTAATACTGAGGATCTTTAAAAAACACTGGGTTGAAATGAAGATTTCCGACCGCGAGAGAATTCCAATGATAGTGACCAAGATGTCAATAGAGGACATCAAGGACGCACTCAACAGGATCTAGATAAACTATTCTTCAGGAACAAGAATACTTACCTGTGATGCAGGTCCCTGGTTTCTGTTGTAATCGAGCGCAAAAACCCGATACTCATAACTTTCCCCAGAGGTAAGTTTCTCATCCTTGTAGCTGAGTCCTGAGACTGAACCGACCCATTTCCAGGTGCTGTCAACTTTCCTGAATATGGAGTAGGATTCTACTCCGCTTCCTGAATCAGATGCTGCCAACCACCTCAAAACTACAGAGTAGGGACTGGCTTCTGCTTTGAGGCTTTTTGGTTCAGAGGGGGGTTTTCGGTCAAGATATATTCGGTCAAAGGCTGTTGTGCTACCATGGCTGTTTCTGCACTGGTAATAGATAGTTTTTGCTCCGTCATTTCCGGTTACGGTGAATATTTTTGTGATTGTGTAGTTTTCCCATGCACCCCAGTCCAGATCGCCCTCTCGAAGACGGCACTCAAATGCACCGGTTGCACTCATATGTAGATCAAGATATTCGGAAGATGCATATTCATTTCCATTGTTAATCTGAATGCTCAGTGATGATGGAGATGTCTGCGGATTTGCAGAATACATTATCTGTGCAGAGGCAACGCCTACATCCCCGCCGGTTTTGTTCTTACACTCATAATAAACGGTTTTTTTGCCTTCGCCGCTGCTAAGTTCCCATTTCTTCTTTGTAGAATATGGAGCCCAAGAACTCCAGCTCTGATTTTCATTAGAAAGGCGGCATTCTGAGGCAGCATATGCATAGAGACCCAATGTAACCTCAGCAGAGGAGGTCCAGGTAGTGCCGCTGTTTATTTTTAGAGAAATGTATGGAGGGGGATTTGTATCAAGTGAGATTATATCCTCCACGATGTCAGATTCAACACCATCTGAATCCCGACACTGGACATACAATTTCTTTTTGCCGTCGCTTCCCTTCAATGTCCAGTTGACCTCCTGCTGGTAATCATTCCATTGCCCCCACTCTGAATTGTCACGTGAGAACCTGCACTGGGAAACCGCTGTGGACATGATAGTGAGAGTTACATTTTTGCTGTCAGTATATTCAGAGCCGCTATTTATAGTAAATGAAACTGACGGCTTCTTTTTCATAACAAAGCTGACATTGGCAATAGAATTGTGGATATGGTCGCTGCAGTTGAGCACAATCATCTTTTCTCCTTCAGAAAGAGGGATATGAATGATCTGCTGTACATCGGTATGAAGTACCCCAAGATCCTGGAGTTTATTTTCTATGAGCATATTACAATTAACTGTTTCTGCTGTCGGATCAGTTATGGTGAATACAATATCTGCAATGTCATAGTAGGTATTTCCGGCAACTGGACTGGAAAGGTTTATGGTAGGCGGAGTTGAATCAAATTCTATGGATGATGAAACAGCTGGAGATAAATTTCCCCCTTGGCCGCGGCACTGGTAGAATACCTGTCTTATTCCATCGGCTTCTTCAAGAACCCAGGATTTCTGACGCGAATAATTTTCCCAGGCAGTCCATGTGACCGCGTCATTTGATAGCCTGCATTCTGCTGCATTTCTGGCAAAGACTGAAAGCATCACATTGGGCGATGTGGTGATATTCTTACCGTCATTTATACGGATTTCAAGGTCTCTTGGACATGAATCTGTGGGAGGCGTTGAAACACATCCAAGAAAGAAAACTAAGAATGCAAATAAGCAGATTATTCTCAGGGACATGAAGGAAATAAAATGTCAAAATATTAAAAGATGATAGGAACCTTAGCACATCTTCTTGGCAATATTCTGGAGCAAAGTAACAGGATCGCTGCTGCTTATGAAAACTGACCTGAAGAGACCTGACTTCTTTTTTATTAAAATCCCTGGTCCTGGACCTCTTAAAAATTTCAACAGCCAGCCATATTTGTTTCTTCGAACGCTAAGACCGTATGCAAGATAGTTGTGTGGTTCGATGATTTCAACATGTTCAATATCGCACTTGTTGATGGAATATGTGAAGGGCCCGTAGAGACATCGGATTTCATTGTCATAGATCTTTACTCTTATCCATACAAAAGAGACTAGAAGAGTTATCAGAAAAATGTCCAGCAAAATGTCAAATATCAGAAGAAAGATATTGCCTGAGAAAAGAGGCAGGAGAGAAAGCAGGACAATGAGGGCTATATGCACGAGCGTCTGGACTGCTGGCAAAGGTGAATACTCCTCGTAGTAGTCATCCTCCCTTCCGCCCTTATAGAATTGGACTATGGCACCATTTATCAGCCGCCTGATCTGGACAGACTCTGTTGGCTTTTCGATAAGGTTTGCATCTGCCCTGCAGGTAGAACAAAGAAGGCCGTAAGGAGTATAGAGAATTATGGAATTGAGAGATGTTGCACTGCACCTTGTGCAGTAGCGTTTTTCAGATTCTGCGGACTTCTGGGTGCTACAGGTAGAGCAGAGAGGAATTCCATTAACATCATAGGCATTAGTAATAGATTTGGAGCAGATAAAACACTGAGATTCTGTGGCCATGGTAATCATAAATAGAAAAGCAAGAATTTAAATCAAGCTGACTTCAGTTGCCTGAAGGCCAAAGATCGCAGCAATATAGACCACATAAACAAGTATGAAGACTACTCCGGCAAATTTCCCGATTGCTTTGTTTACTGCTGCAGAATAGAAGAGGAGGGTGTTGCCAATAACTGCAAAAAGCAGTGCAACTATGAATACCGGAAGCTGGACAGAAATAGGATTTATAGTTGAGGCAACTCCAAGAACCAGTGTTATGTTGGCCATGTTGCTTCCCACCACATTGCCCAGGACAAGGCCATATTGCTTTTTTCTGACAGCCTGGAGGGCAGTGCTGAGCTCTGGAAGCGACGTTCCAAGAGCTATCAGGGTAGCTCCTATGAAGCTTTGTGCAAGGCCAAGGCTTGTGGCAATGGTAACTGCAGAATCAACAGCAAATGCCGAGCTTATAATCACCAGGAAAATCCCCATGGAAAAACTGAGGAATGCATGAAGAGCTTTCTTCTTGGGAACATTGGATTTTGAATTCCCGTTTGATTGCTTTTTCATTTTCAAAGTCCACCAGACATAGCCCAGAAACAGAAGGATGAGCACAGCCCCTTCAATTATTCCAAGAGCCTGCAGGCTGACGGAGCTTCGATAGATGATATATACTGAGATGATTGTAGTGAGAAGAAGGACAAGGGCAATATCCTTCATATTTGACTGGCTGATTTTCATTCCATAGAGAAGGCCGCCAATACCAAGGACAATAAGGATATTTGCAATGTTTGAACCAAATACATTTCCTGCAGATATCGCACCTTCACCTGCAAGAGAGGAAGTAACTGAGACAGAAAGCTCAGGAAGGCTTGTTGCAACTGCAACCAGAAGAAATCCCATTGCAACAGGATTCAGATTGAAGAATCTTGAGAGCCGCACAGAACTTGATATGACCATCTCAGAAGAGCGTGAAAGGACGAGAATAGAAAAAAGAAGCACCCCAAGCTCTATGAATACCATATGATCACTTCTGGTTCTTTTTCTCCATAAGATAATATGCCAGAGTTGCAAAAGGGCCGAAGAAAAACCAGATCAGTACTGCCCAGAGCAGTTTTCTTGGAGTTGAAAGTTTTGTTGACTGTAGAATATCAAGTGATGTCAGGGCCATTGGAATGAGAACAACAAATCCGCCGATGAGTATCAGGATCATTATCAGGCCCCCGACAAAGGATTTGGACGCGTTGCACAGCTCGCAGAGGGAAGCGGCCAGATTGCTACTTCCTGATCCAGTAGCTTCGCCATAGCAGCTGGAGTCGCAGCTGCCCTCTATTCCAGTGAGGCTTGAGATTATCAAAGGAATAAGAAGATAAACCAGGGCCAAAAGAAAAATAATAAGAGCAAAGGAAGCGCCAGCAATAGATGACCATTTCAGATAGTTTTTCTCCATCAGATCACTTTTTCATCCGGATTTCAGGAAGTCCCACGATCTCGTAAGTAGCAGAGGCGATGTGTATTTTCTTTGATTTCTCGAATTTCCCAAGAAGCATTTTGCTAAGGTCATTGTGAAGGGCCCGCCTTTCCCTTGCCGGAGTCATGTAGCGCACAGCAAGCTGGATCCAGTTGTCAGTAACCCTCATGAAAACTCCAGGTTCGGTCGGTTTTTTCTGAAGGTAATATTTGTCCCGCAAGTGAGAGTATTCCTTGTTTGATTTCTGGATTATTGCTCCTGTTTCTTTTTTTACTGTATCGAGCATGATTTTGGATGCTGCCCTCCAGTCGCTTTTGTAGGTGATGGGGATCATGATCTCGTCCCAGATGAATTCGTTGTCTTTTGTATAGTTGTTTACTACTGAAGTGAGGATCAGGCCGTTTGGAATGATATTGAGCCTACCGGTTGCCTGGTCGCCGTCAACCCACTCGCGGATTTCCATGAGCGTGCTGTACATGATGTCAACATCGATCACATCGCCGAATTCGCCTTGGATTTCAATCCTGTCTCCAACTGAAAACGGCTTTGTGAAGAATATGATAACCCCGCCTGCAAGGTTCTTGAAAAGGTCCGAGAGTGCAACTGCAATTCCAGCTGCCATAAGACCATAGGCAACAAGGAGAGCTTCTGGATTTGGAATCCAGATTGTTATGATTGCAACAAAAAGAACGATGACATATGCCAGGGAAACTGCCTTCCGAAACGAATACCTGAGCTTTGGATCATCAAGCTTGTCAGCAACTGCTTTGTCAAACACTATTTTGAAAACAAGATAGAGTATTGAAAGCGCAATAAGGGTATTGATGGCGCTGTCAAGCATTGGATGCGGATATTGCTGTGAGACAAACCAGGCACCTGCGGTGAGGGCAACAAGAATCAGAAGAAAGAATATTCTCTGGAGCATGAAACTCCATCGGAGGGATAGTTTATATCCATTTCTTTCTGCGGAAGTATATGAGCATGAGAAGGATCAGAACCAGCATTGTGAGAAGAACTGCAGGATATCCAAGGGGATGCTCGAGCTCTGGCATGAAGCGGAAATTCATACCATAGAGGCCGGTTACAAAAGTAAGCGGAATGAAGATGGTACCTATGACAGTAAGCACTTTCATGATCTCGTTGAGGCGATAGCTGATGCTGGATAGATATATATCAAGCATGCCGGAGACAATGTCGCGGTATGTTTCAACTGTATCTATGATCTGGATGGTATGATCATAAAGATCCCGAAGATATATTGAAGTTCCTGGCTTTAGCAGTTTTTTGTTGTTTTTGCTCTCTCGCTCAAGCCCATTGACAAGCTCCCTCATAGGCCAGACAGATTTTCTAAGAAGGACCATGTTCCTTTTCATCCTGTGGATTTTATGGAGCGTTTTTGGAGATGGAGAGCTTACAAGCTCCTCTTCCATAAACTCTATTCTCTCACCAAGCTGCTCAAGAATTATGAAAAAATGATCAACGATACGATCCAGAAGGGAATATGCAAGGAAATCCGGACCGCTTTTTCGAAGTTTTCCCTTGTTTGTCCTTATCTGGTTGCGGACAGAATCAAATATGTCTCCCTTTTTCTCCTGTATGGAGATTACTGATGTTGGTGTGAGTATGATGCTTATCTGCTCTGACCTGATCCGGTTTTTCGTTCCATCAAGATCAAGCATGCGTGAGACGATGTAAAGATAACTGTCATAGTTTTCGACTTTCGGACGCTGGTCGGTTGCAAGGATATCCTCAAGAACAAGCGGATGGATGCCGAATGCGTCGCAAAGCTTCTGGAGCATTGGAACATTCTTGAGGCCATCAACATTGACCCAGGTAACACTCTTCCTTTTCTTCACATATTTGATGCACTCTTCTATTGACTTTGGTTCGAATTCAGTGAATTCTTTTGAGTCATAGTCAAGGATAGTGATCCTGGAGGATTCGGTATTTTCTTCGGTCAGGACAGGTGTTCCAGGCGGAAGCCCTGTCTTTTGGGATCTTTTCTTTGCCACGCATAGAGAAGGATTGTTAAGTTTAAAAATTGTTTCCGCCACATTTTTCCTATGCCTGAGAAAAAAAC
>CAZYZZ010000010.1:0-19095 GCA_964651995.1 Microcaldota archaeon | reverse complement strand
CCAAAAGCAAATAAATATACTTTTAAACACAATGTTTCAAGTATTAATGGATGGTTAATGATGATTAACAAAAAATTATGTGTCAGGAAGTTAGGGAGGAATTTTAGCGGGAATGATCCAGTGCAGCAAAAGAACAGGTTTCTTGCACTTGGAGCAGTCGCACTACTTACAGGAACAATCGCAACAGCAATATCTTCTTGTAGTGATCATGCTACTTTAGGAATACCTATAAACGCCGGAGGAAAAGCAGGCTCTGGTGCTGTTGGAGGCTCTGGTGGTCAGACAGCCACAGGAGGATCCGGTGGCGAAGGAGCACATGCAGGTCAAGGCGGAATTGCCGGAGCAGGCGGTTCTGCTGGATTTGCAGGCGAAGGCGGCACTCAGACTGGCGGAAGCGGTGGTTCTGCAGGCGCAGGTGGCTTTGCAGGATCTGGCGGAGAAGGTGCACATGCAGGTGAAGGCGGAGCCGGAGGCTTCGGAGGCGAAGGCGGTTCTGCTGGTACAGGCGGACTTGGAGGCCAGGGTGGCGTTGCAGGTTCCGGAGGTGAGGCTGGATTTGGCGGAGAAGCTGGGGCAGGAGGCTCTAGTGGATTCGGCGGTGAAGGCGGCACTCAGACTGGCGGAGCTGGAGGCGAAGGCGGACTCGGAGGCCAGGGTGGTTTTGCTGGCGCAGGTGGCGAAGCAGGTGCAGGCGGACAGACAGGCCACTGTCCAACAGCATTTGATGAGACAATATCAAGCGAGTATATCTATCTGAACACACCAACTTCTGTTGGAGGATATGACTTCATATACAAAGGAGAAAGCGGCACTGGCTCTATCATAGACATTGAATGCAGCAGCAACAATGCAGTTGTAGGAACCTATGATTGTGCAATCTATAGCATAACAACAATCACAGCACCTGATAAGAGCATTGATATTGAAGTGCATGCCAAATCAGGTACAAGAACAAGAGTAAGTATTGCAGTTTACTAATAACAAGGGTGGAAAAATGATGAATAACAAAAAATCAAGTGTCAGGAATTTAGGAAGAAATTTTAGCGGGAATACCCCAGTGCAGCAGAGAAACAAGTTTCTTGCAATGGGAGCAGTCGCACTACTTACAGGAACAATCGCAACAGCAATGTCTGCATGCGATGGACATAGTACTCTAGGAGTACCTATTCCTGGAAAAAATGATGGAGGCACTAGTCCTACTGGTGGATCTGGAGGCCAGAGCACAGGCGGATTCGGTGGTGAAGGAGCAAAAGCAGGCTCTGGTGGAGTTGGCGGAAAAGGCGGCTCTGCCGGGTTTGGCGGAGAAGGTGCACATGCAGGTGAAGGCGGAGCCGGAGGCTTCGGAGGCGAAGGCGGTTCTGCTGGTACAGGCGGACTTGGAGGCCAGGGTGGCGTTGCAGGTTCCGGAGGCCAGGGAGGTGTCGCTGGATCTGGTGGCGAAGCAGGTGCAGGTGGACAAACAGGCAACTGCCCAACAGCATTTGATGACAGCATATCAAGCCAGTACATATATCTTGGTACACCAACTTCTGTTGGAGGATATGACTTCATATACCAGGGAGAAAGCGGTACAGGATCTATCATAGACATTGAATGCAGCAGCAACAATGCAGTTGTAGGAACCTATGATTGTGCACTATACAGCATAACAACAATTACAGCACCTGACAAGGATATTGATATTCAAGTGCATGCTAAAACAGCTGGCGATACGAGAGTGAGTATCACAGTTTACTGAATTAATGATACATGGGTGGGAAAATATGAATGATGCAAGAAAGGAATCAAAAGAAAAGAAGGAAGAGGCAAAGCCAGGTTCAGATGAGAGTAAGACCAGCTCAAGAAGAGTAGCAAAACTCGGAAAATGGCTTATGACTACTGCCGGAGCAGCAGCACTTGCTCTTGGTGTAGCATGCAGCGATGGAAACAAGGACATTTACTATCCAGCATGTCCAAGCTGTCCAGAGACTTGCAGTGATGGAGGACAGGAAACTGATTCTGATATTGATTCAGGCCCTGACGCTGATGCAGACACTGATCTAGATGGTGGTCCAGACCTCGATGCAGACACAGATGCTGATACAGATATGGACGGTGGTCCTGATTTGGATGCAGATACTGACGCAGATACAGATCTTGATGCTGGTCCAGACCTGGATGCTGATACTGATGCAGACACTGATCTAGATGGTGGTCCTGATACAGATGCAGATACTGAAGAAGATGGAGGAGAAACTGACAGTGGTTCAGACAGCGGATTAACCTGTTCAAGCGCCATGGACGATAGCATATCCAGTGAGTACATAGACTTTGAATCTTCAGTTGTTGTTGGAGGATATAGCTTCACATATGTTGGAGAAGGAAGCACAGGAGCTCTCATGGACATTTCATGCGATGCAGATAGTGCAGTTGTCGAAACAGCTTATGATTGTGCACTTTATAGCATAACAACAATTACAGCACCTGATAAGAGCATTGACATTGAAGTGCACTCTGTTTCAGCTACAAAAACAAGAGTGAGCATTACAGTTTACTGATAAGCTTGAGGGATTGAAATGGATGAGAATAAACAAAAAACATTAAGAAGAAGGGACGAGGCAGACCAACCTGCCAGGAAAAAGGATACAAGCAGAAGAAGAATGAAAGCAAAACTTGGAGCATGGCTTCTAGTTGGTGCCTTAAGCGCTTTTGCATGCAGCCAGGGTTCTGATGATAGTTTTGTTATTCCATTTCCAGACAATCCAGAGCAAACAGCTGATGGCGGCAGCAGTAACACTGATGCAGGCATGGATGCTAGCACTGACTTGGACGCAGACACTGATACTGAAACGGACTTAGACGCTGGTCCTGACTTGGATGCTGATACGGATACTGACGCAGATACAGATCTTGATGCTGGTCCAGACCTGGATGCTGATACTGATGCAGACACGGACTTAGACGCTGGTCCTGACCTCGATGCAGATACTGATGCTGATACAGATATGGACGGAGGTCCGGATTTGGATGCAGACACGGATACTGACGCAGATACAGATCTTGATGCTGGTCCAGACCTGGATGCTGATACTGATGCAGACACGGACTTAGACGCTGGTCCTGACCTCGATGCTGATACAGATCTTGATGCAGGTCCTGATACAGATGCAGATACTGACAGCGGAATGATTGAAGGGGGAGCAGTTTGCACCGGACTTCTTTCAAACGACGCAGTATACAGCGAAACAGTAGATGTTGATGATTCAATAACGGTTGGCGGATATACATTCACATACACTGGCCAAGTAGGCAGCAGTGATGATATTTTGGTAGACATAACCTGTGGAACAGGTTCCGTGGTATCTGAATTTGATGTTGGAATTTATACGCTGCGAACATATGACGACGATGAAAACGGTAAGAGAATTTCAATAACAAATCATTCAAGCTCAAGCTCCAGCACAAGAGTCTCAATAGTTGTTGAGGACCTTCCTGGATGGGTTGATCCTGAAGCGGATGCAGGCCCTGACGGAGGAGTAGACGGCGGCACAAGCGACGGAGGAGTATTTGTACCAGAGTGCAGCAGCTCTTTTGAAGAAACAAGGATCTCATTCCATTTATACGACGGAGTTCCTGAAACAGTGGGAGGATACACCTTCACATACACTGGTGAAACATCAGCAGGAATTACTGTGGATATTGGATGTGAGGCGAGCAGCTCAGAAGTGCAGAGCGGAGTTCCGATCGAACTTTATTCAGAAGTCACTGTTCCTGTTGATCTTGACGCCATGAACATAACCATTGAAGCACATTCAAGTTCAGCAACAAGAGCACGAGTTAGCATCGAGACCGTGAGCCAGTAAGTATTTTAACTGAAGGCTCGTAGAATTCTCCATGCAGATATCCCAGAAGGCAAAAGAGCAGCTCAAGCAGCCTCTCGGAGAGCTTCACATAGACTTCAGGAAAATAAAGGAACTGAGCGGGAAGCACAGGATAATTTCTATTGGTGATGTCTGTACGCTTGGACTTCTTGTGATGGGAATCAAACCTCATCTTGCAGTATTTGACCATAAGTTTATGAGAATGCCGCTTGAGAGGGACAGTATTGAGATCCTAAAGAGATATTTCAAGGACCCGAAGCATTATTCCAATCCTGCCGGAACAATTTCTGATGAGATAGCAAAAGATGCGAAAAAACTGATTGAAGAAGGCGGGAGCATCCTGATAGACGGCGAAGAGGACCTGACTGCACTTATTTTCATACTAAATGCAAAAGAAGACGATATAATAGTCTATGGTCAGCCAAAACAAGGCATTGTCATTGTAAGGCCAGATAAAAAGATTAAAGAAAAAATCAACAAGTTATTATCCGCCTGAATTTCCCTTTGATATGAAATAGAGGGCAACAAACGAGAATATCGTCAGAACAACTGCAATGATAATCCTCGTCTGTTCGTCGAGAAATGGGAGCAAGTCAGGAATCAGAAACATGGCAACTCCGATGCCTATAGTAAGGGAAACTGCCAATAGGATGATATTGATTAATGTCCCCATACTTCATCACGATTTTCCTGCAGGTCCTTTTGATACAACAATAACATCTTCGACGGATTTTACATTCTTGTAGAGAATGCTCTTTTCCCGAAGTGCTTTTCTTGCATCTTCTTTGCCTTGTGGAAGTGGTTCGATAAGTACTCTTGATACTTCACCAGCTTCCAAATCAATAATAAAGTCCTGAGCATTACCAATGAATTTACCAGAGTCTGTGAAAATGTCCATTCCATATAGTCTTGAGAGTTTTGTGCTCATTTTAGTCACCTGGTCACTTATTCGTGAATTTAATTAAAAAACCTTTCTCTCGTTCGTATTAGTGATGAACTGGATAAAAATCACATATGCACTATATATCCTGATATTTCTGATGTTCATGGGAGCGACATTTGCTGTTCCCTTACTGGCTTTTGAAAATGACATGAAAGCTGCATATGACCTTTATGGCCCGCTTTGCCATCAAAAATTATCCCGTTCCCTCTGCGTTTTCCAGGAGGATAGCGCAATATGGATAGACAATTGCAGTCCTCAGGAAGGCCAGTTCATAAACAGCAGGCTTGACAGGGAGCTGGTTCGGGTCGTGAGAGGAGATGCAATTGGCCTGAAGATGCCGCTCTGTTCCAGGGATATAGGGCTTTATGGGGCAATGCTGCTCGCTGGGCTGATTTACCCGCTGGTCAGAAGACTGGAGGACAAAACACTCTATCCCTCGATATTCCTTATTGCAGCCCTGGTCCCTATTGGTCTTGATGGCGGAGTCCAGATCATATCGGAGCTTGGAGTGCTTCCTATAGTATATGAAAGCACGAACCTGATCAGGCTCATTACTGGCGCAATTGCAGGCTTTGCAGCAACATTCTATGCACTACCGCTTCTCATAAACATGGTCTCTAAGGAGTAAAATCATCAAGGCTTTTTTGTTTTTTATCAACTGCTTTTTTTGACATTGAATCATCGAGAATAAGATCGCCAAAAACACCATCAAAGCCAGGGACCCATTTTATCCTGCCTTCTTTTACCCTTATTATGGAGTCTGCTATCTGAGGAGTGGTTGCCAGCTTTATCTGGTCATTTTCTGCCTCAAAAACAGAGAATTCGTTTCCAAAATACCTGATTATTTTTGAATATTCGGCAAGAACTGCCTGCGTTGTTTCGGATTTTTTGATAGTTTTTGAGATTATTGTGTGAAGCGGGACGATATATTCAAACGGAACAGCAGACTCTGGCCTGAAGCCTGGTTTTCGGTCAGCAAGATCTGCAACCCGGTGAAGAACTCCTATGGTCAGCTGCTTCTTGCACACAGGGCAGATGTTATTCCTGCTCTTTGATTCCCATGGGGAGAAGTTTATGTCGCAGCTCCTGTGGCCATCGTAATGGTATTTTCCTTCTTCTGGATAGAATTCGAATGTCTTGACAAAGCCTTTCCGGGTTCTGATGGCATTCATGATAGAGTCATATGACAGTGTTTTTAGATCAAAAACATTGGCCTCTCGCCCCAGTTTATTCAGGCTGTGGGCATCGCTATTTGAAACAAGGGTGTATTTGTCAAGAGAGCTTAGCATCCAGTTCATGGCAGGATCGCTTGAAAGCCCTGTCTCGAGCGCAAAAATTTTCCTTGAATGCTCTTCAAAAGCCTCCTCCACACTATCAACACCGGATTTGGAGCCGAATATTGCAAACCACGGCGTCCAGATGTGTGCCGGAATAATTACTATGTCCTTTGAAATGGAAAACAGCTCATCTGCAAGAGCTGCGCTTGAGAGGCCAAGGATAGGCCTTCCATCTGCAGAAAGATTGCCAATCTTGGATAGTGCATCATTGATCTGGCCGGCAATTTCCAGTGAAGGCGCAAGCATAACATGATGCATTTTTCGAACCTTGCCCTCCTGGCTGTATATGAGGCTGATTTCAGATGAAAGGATGAAGTGGATATTCTTATATGGAAAGAGGCCGTTGTCGTTTTCAGTGAGCTGGGCTTTGAGCTCTTCAAAATATACCGGATGGGTGAAATCACCTGTTGCCATGACATTGATCCCTTTTACTGCTGCGCCTTCGCAAAGACCCGGTACATCATTCCTCGGGCTTGTTGCCCTGGCATATTTGGTATGAACGTGCAGATCAGCCACAATTTTCATACTAATGAAAAAACTCCAAGGTTTTTTTAAAGTGCCATTCCAATATCAGATCATGTATGGAGAGCTTGGGAAAGTCTGGAACACTGCAAAGCTATTGTTCGATCGTAAAAAAATCAGCAAAACATTCGAGGATGCGATTCCTGATTCCAATTTGCGCATTGGAATTGCAGCAGTCATCATAGCAGGGTTCATAGGCTCTGCAGTATCATCCATAAGCAAGCTCGAAGAAATCCATTTTGGAGTATATACCTACAATACTTTTTCCGAAGTTGCCGAGATAGGAACAGTAGCTCTCGACAGTGAGCCGATTCTGAAATTTGCAATGCTTCAGATGCTCATCGCATTTCCTTTTGGAGTGATATTCCACCTCGGATATGAGAGGCTTATGTATCAGGTTTTCAAAATGATCGGAGGAACGGCCACCTTTGCACAGCACTATTATGTTTCAGCAATTGTGGCAATGGCATTTGCAATGGTATCTTTTCTCGGGCTTCTTACACCTCTTCCGTGTCTTGGAATTACTGCTGTAATTGCAATAATAATCCTGGCACTATACCTTGGACTTTATGTCAATGCAAAGGCATATGAGACAGTTCATAAGATACCTTTCATACATGCATTATTTGCAATACTGATCCTCGCAGGTCCAAGGATTTTCATAATCGGTTTTGTTATGATGCTTGCAGGAAGTGCAATCGGGGTTCCTGAATACTATGAGATAAACGGGGCATAAACATGTTTGAAGCAAAGAAATTCATAGAAAGATCAGTAGAAGAGATCAGAAATGCAGTAGGCAAGGAAACTGCGATAATTGCGGTCTCCGGAGGAGTTGATTCTTTTGTTGCTGCAACACTTGCATCAAGAGCAGTTCCAGACCAGCTTCACATAGTTTATGTGGACAACGGACTTATGAGAAAAAATGAAACAGAAAAGGTCAGGGAAGTTGCAGAAAAACTCGGAGTAAAATTAAATGTAATTGATGGTAAGAAGCAGTTTTTAGATGCGCTTTGTGGAGTTCTTGACCCTGAGGAAAAAAGAAAGATAATCGGAAGGGAATTCATCAATATTTTTGAAAAGGAGGCAAAAGAGCACGATGTCAAGTTCCTGGTTCAGGGAACCATTGCACCGGACTGGATTGAAAGCGGAGGGATGGGAAGAGACACTATCAAAAGCCACCACAACGTAGGAGGCCTTCCTGAAAACATGAACCTGAAGCTGTGCGAACCTCTTCGGGAACTTTACAAGCATGAAGTGCGGGAACTTGGAAAGGAGCTCGGGCTTCCTGAAACAGTGCACCAGAGACAGCCATTTCCAGGTCCTGGGCTCGGAGTTCGTATTGTAGGCGAGATAACTGCTGAAAAGGTAAGGATAGTGCAGGAAGCGTGCGACATTGTTGAAACAGAAATCGACAGCGCGGATATGGAGAGGCCCTGGCAGTATTTTGCTGCAATGCTCTCATCAAAAACAGTTGGGGTGAGAGGGGATGAGAGATCATATCAATACACAGTAATTGTAAGGGCAGTGCGGAGCCTTGATGGCATGACAGCAAACTTTTCTCACATACCATTCAAGGTTTTGGAAAAAATTTCAACAAGGATCACAAATGAGATTCCGGAAGTTGGAAGAGTGGCATATGACATTACAAACAAGCCCCCCGGAACAATTGAAATGGAGTAACTAGAGAGTTTCCAGAAGCCTGCTGAATCTTGATGGCAGTGATCTCTCAAGACCAAGCTGCGATAAATTAGTTGATACTCTGCAGGCAAAATCAGCATCAGAAGCACTTCTGTATGTACCTTCTGGTGAGATCCGAAGATGAGATGCAATTCTGCCCATGGATTCGATTGGGTTGTGCATTGATGGAGTTATCACTGGAAGAGTGATTCGATCTTGCGTTTCCCGTTCCCTGAATAATTGTACCATAAACCCACTTATTAACATAATTGTATAAAACTGTTTAAAAGGTTAGCGAGAGAGAGAGAAAAACATGCATATTAATGATGCAAAAGCGCTGATAAAAGAGAAAAAATACAAAAAAGCAATTGAAATGCTGGATAATCTTCTTTCAAACGACAGGAAAAACTCTGAAATCTGGTATCTCAAAGGCATTGCATCAGTGAAATTAAGGAATTATGACAATGCATACGAGCATTTTGGAAATGCGATTGAAATCCACAAAAAGCCGGAATACTACAGGATGAACGGGATTGCGCATTTTGAGGTTTTTGAAGTCGAAGATGCAATTGAAAATTTCAAGAGGGCCGTTGCACTGGATGGAAATGACGTGGTTTCCCTTTTCTTTATTTCAATGGGGTACCTGTTTCTGGATGATCCCAGGGCAGAGGAATATATGAAAACTGCAAAGGAAGTAAACAGTAAAAAAACAAAACAGCTTTTGAAAAATTTCTTTACAATGTGCCTGAGGGATGATCCAGGCATAAGCGCTGCGCAAAAAAGAAAGATGGAGGAGCGCATTTCTGCTATCGACTAGATTTTTTCTTATTTTTCTTGGATTTGTTTGATTTCTTCTTTTTGGATGTTTTTTTCTTTTTGGGAGCAGGGCTTGGAGGCTCCTCTGAAGGGATGTCGATTGCAAGTTTTTTGTTCATTTCATTGAGCCAGGCACGCTCTTTAACAGTCCTTGGAGTGACATGCTCTGCTATTTTTTCTATGATGCTGAGCCTTTCCCTGGAGAGCCAGTTCCTGCTCTTCTTCATGTTGCGCAGGAAGTTAGGATTGGCAAGCAGAATCTGGATCACAAGATTTTCATAGTGAGTCAGTCTGCGCGATACTTTCTTGTATTCTCGAAGGGCAGCTGCTTCTGCCACAGTCCCTCTTCCGCGGGCATACTTGACCTTTGAATCTGCCTGCATCTTGGCAACACGAAGCTTGATTATCTTGTTTGAGAATTTTGAGAGAGGGATCTTGATCAGGGAATCGGAAATAAGAAGAAGCCATCCTTCCTTGATCAGTTCCTTGTCTGCCTTTTCTATTGCCTGCAAAACCTCCGCTTTGTTCAATTTGCCTTTGATTCTCCCTTTTAGAATTGGAAAGGTTGCGGCAAAGGCCCTTGAATTTACTGTCCCGACCCATGTTTTGATGAACTTTTTTGCTTCCTTAAGCTGCGCCCGAAACATCTTTAGCTGGCCAAGCTTGGTTGCTGCTTCCTTTGGAGGAATTGGCTTGTAGTACAAAAGCCAGGATTTGCTTGAGATCATTTTTCCGATATACTCATCTTCCATAAAAGCATCAAGAAGCTCCGGGAAGTAGGCTTTCAGGTATCTGAACTCATCAAGATTAAGAAGAATCTGGTTGGTAACTTCTGATTTTTTCTTTTTGATATCAATATTCACAAGCGAAATTTCCCTTTTGATATCTCGATCATATATCCTTCGGTATTGGTCCTCCAGCTTATGGCGTTTTTCAATTTGGACCCGGAGGTATTCCGCTGCTTCTTCGAGGTAATCTATCAGGAGCATATTTTCATCCTTTTGTATTCATCCATGAGTTTCATGGCATCAATATCAATCTGGGGAGTCTCGCAGATCACTGTCCCGCAATAGCCATTTTCTGCTAGCACTTTAATAAAAGGCTCATATGGAGGCTCGTTATTTGATCCAAGAACCAGATGGTTCCTCTCGCCCTTCTCGCTATAGTTTATTTCAGAGAAATGGCAGTGGAATCGCTTCACATAATCGCCAAGGCTTGATTCAAGCTTTTCAAATATCGCAAGATAATCGCCCTCCCCCCGTATCTTGAAATCCCCTCTTGCATGAAGATGGGCAAAATCAATTACCGGCTCTACCATCTCAAGCTCGGATGATAGCCGGATATTCTCATCAAGACTGCCAAAAGCGGTTTTCTTTCCAACGTTTTCAGCACCAAGACGGATTTTGATATTGTTCTGGTCAAGTGATTCTTCAATCTCAACAAGAACTTTTTTTGCCCGAGCATATGCTTCCTGGGGCGAGAGTTTCTGATAAAAGCCCGGATGGAAAACAGTGATGTTTCCCCCTGCAAGAGAGGTTATTTTGGCCGCATCAAGGATGTGGCGCTTGCTGCTACCCCGTTTGCGCGGATCATCAGTGCAGAGATTAATGTAGTATGGCGCATGTGATGAAAGAGAAACATCAAGCTTTTTTGAAACTGCGGCAATTTCCGCAGCTGTGCTCTCACTCATGCGAACTCCGTGGACAAATTCCATCTCCATGGCATCAAGGCCTATTTCCCTGCAGCATTTTACCCCGTCCAGAGTTGAGGAGCCTTTGCACTGCAAGGGGATTCCTGCAGGTCCAAAACGTACATCCATAATTAGAATTAAAAGAAAAAAAGATTAAATGTTAATGAAAAGAAAAAAAATTATTGGCAGAGATGGGTGTTCTGATTGCAAACTTCGCCGCTCACGCAGTCATCGTCATCATTGCAGAACCCAAGCTTTGCATTGCAGTAATGGGAACTTGTACAGACCTGCCAGTCGCCGCAGTCTGCATTTGAACCGCACCTGTCTGCCTCTGGGGTGCAAAGATGAGTTTTCTTGGTTTCGCAGTATTCCCAGACATTGCATTCATTGTCGCCAGTGCAGTATCCTTGCCTTGCAATGCATTTCTTTGAAGCATCATCGCATTTTTCCCAGTCATCGCAATCCCCGTCATTTCTGCAGAACCCTTTCTTCGGCTCGCAGATGTGGGTCTTGAGATTACAGGTCTGCCATGTTTCACAGTCACCGTCAAGGTCGCACTTGCCCTCAAGCGTGTAGCATCTTTTACTGATTACATCGCATTTTTCCCATGAATCACAATCAGTATCAGATATGCAGTATCCTGGTGCAGGGCCGCACTGGTGGGTGTTTGGACTGCAGTATTCAAAGTCAGGGTCGCACTGGGAATCCGAATCGCAGTATCCAGGTGCTGCCTGGCATGTGTTGCCTGCATCACAAACCTGCCACATCTCACAGTTTGCATTAGTACGGCAGAAGCCTCCCTGGAACTGGCAGGTGTGGGTGCCTGAAACGTCGCAGACCATCAGTGGATCACGCTCAATACAGACTTCATCAGAATCACAGTATCCTGCAAGAGTTTCGCATGTGCTGGAGCTGGAGTTGCAAAACTGCCAGTTTTGGCAGTCATCACTGTCGCTACAGCCAGTAGAACCGCGGCTACCTGTGCATCCTGCAAAAATCATAGAAAGGACTATAAGTCCCAATAGAAGAAATCTCATGAAAAATAATTGAATTGATGGTTTTATAAGCGTTGCACAATTTGATACAAATTGCCAAGTTCTTCAATAGTAAAATCAGCAGTGGAGGGAATGCTTGAATGCTTGCCTTTCAGGATTCTGACTGTCTTCATTCCAGCTTCTTTGGCAGGGACAATATCAGCATCCTCCCGATCACCTATCATCACGCACTCGGAGGCCTCGCAGCCAAGGGATTTGAGGATCTTTGAATAGAATTCAGGGCTTTTTGAAGCTCCAAGTTCCTCTGATATGAATACTTTGTCAAAATAAAGCGCAAGACCCAGCCTGATCAGCTTGTCCCATTGCTTGACAGAAGCGCCATTGGTTGCAACATATATCTGATGTCCATCATCCTTCAGGCGAAGAAGTGTCCTTGGGATCTCAGGATATGGGGCAATTGAGGATTTTGTATGATGATATGCTGCAACTGCTGCTGCAACGAATTTTGCAGGCTCATCGACATCAAGGGCAGTGCAAAGGTCATTGAAGTGTTTTGGATAGTTTGAGCCTTTTTCCTTTATCAGGGATAAAAGGAGATCGTTTAATTTCTGGTATTCAAAGTCAAGCCCGATTCCGATCATTGCATTTAGGGCATTCTTCCTGGCAAGTGCTGAGAACTCGGATGATGGAAAAAGCGTATCGTCAATATCAAAGAAAATCTTCATGAGTATAATAAGATGGAAAGAAAATAAATCCCTTTAGTGGGCTCTCAGTATTACTGTCCAGTAGCATTGCCTTCCAGGGGCCCCTACCGTAAGTCCTGCAAGATTCAGGGACAATACAGAAGATATTGTTGATTCATCACCGCAAGTCTGTCCATTGCAAACAGCAGAAACACCGCGAATCGAAAGAAGGCCGGAGGGGTCAACTGAAATTGAAACATGGACATCAAGAGTGTCCTGAGGGCGGATTCCAAGAGCAGTTCGAAGTGACGATGATGCTGCTCTCAGAGAGTTTCCAAGCCTTGATAAGACTTCACCTGTTCCAAGGGATGTTGCAAGATCAATCCTGTCTGCTGGTGCAACTGCACCAGGACATGTAAATGCAGAATTAAATCTTGGCGGAAGCTCGTCTTCTCCTGCATCAGGCTGAGCTGATGTTCGGATGATGCGACCGCAATCAGCATCACACACACGGGGCGATCTTGGATTGCAGGATTCTGTTATTCTAATGCTTTCAAGTGAGTAGGTGGTAGTTCCTTCTGAGGATTCCTCATGTGCTACTATTGCTCCAAAAACAGTATTGACATCAACTGTTCCGTTTCCGCAATGGAAATCAACTGGACAGTTTTCCGGAGTCTCTGAAGGCCTTTCAGTAACGTGTTGTATCCTAAGCTGTGAGCCTGAACTTGGAGCTGACCACTCTGATCCTTTAACCTGCCTTATCCTATCGCCGCAATAACCGCAGCTTTCCGGATCAAAAGTATCTGAATAAGGATCTGCCTCTCCTTTTGCAACTTCACAGAGGCGATCTCCCTTCTGAGGAGGGGTGGGACATGTTATTGGGTCATCGCATCTTTGAACAGGTCTTGTCGACTCTGTGATAGGCTGCTTTTTTCCAGCCATGAATGCTGCTCCTATTGCAATACCCACAGCTGCGACTGGCACTATGAATCTAGCTCGGATATTGCGTTTTGGAATTCTCATATAAATCATCACTTCATTGAGTTCTTGGAGCCCTCACCAAAACAGGAACAGATATTGTACATGTCTGGTCAGGTGCTCCTGTTGTAATGCCGGTCAGAGTAAGTCCTGTGACTCCGATCACGTTTGCTGATGATGGGCATGCCTGGCCGCTGCAGGATGCATTTGCGCCAACCAAAGTTGGGAAACCAGATGTATCTACTTTAACAGCTACAGAAACATTAATGTCAACGTTTGATACTCCAAGCGCAGTCCTAAGTTCTCCTCCTTTGCTTGTAACACTGGTTGTAATTCTCTGGACCAAAGTTCCCATTCCAGGAACGCGGTTGCCAGGACACTGTGTTACTTTTGCTGGCTGGGTATCCTCACATTCACATGAATTGTTGCATGTTTCTCCAGTTCCGCATCCGGAAGGAGTTGCCGCATGGTCGCATTCTTCGCCTGGCTGGACTCTTCCGTTTCCGCAGACAACAGGATCATCCACAGCAACTGGTGGAGGTGCTGACTTTATTACACAGCGGCAGGACCTTGTACATACCTTATTTGTTCCGCAGGCCCTTCTTCCTGTTTTGCTGGTCCTGTCACATGCTTCTCCTGCATTTTTGTCCCATCTGCCGTTTCCACAATTTGCTGGAGGCGGTGGTGCGCATGCTTCAAGGTTCGGACATGCACATGGAACCAAGCTTTCAGGAGTACATAGCGGATGTGTTTCTGAAACTGCACAAACAGCCTCATCATAGTTGACATCCACACGGTAATCATTATCATCAAGGGAAACTTCTGCAGGATTTGCATGCATCTCTTCGATCTCAGAAGGAGTTCTCCATCTTTCGAATTCGATTGCTTTTTCTCCGGTCATTCTTGGCCTTGATGTTTCGAGAATTTCATTGCTTCCATCTTCTGCACGCTCTGCACATGGATGATCTGCAACTTTCTGTATTCTGCAGTCTGGAGAGTTTTCATCTTCGAGCGGAAGCTTAATTGGCCTGTCTGGATCAGGTGTCCAGCTTCCGTCTTCTGCTCTTTTGACAAAATGGCTCATAAGATCTGGAACAGGACGCCCCTCGCGATCCCGAAGCTTTGATGCTTCGCTCTGATCATCGCACTGATCATTTCCGCGATGGCAGTCTTCAAATGAAAAGAACGGGTTGAACTCAATACACTTGCCATCCTCACTTCTTTTCTGGGTACCGTCTGGATTGAACTGGCACTCATATGCTTCTGCTTCCATGCAGATTCCGTCTCCGCGAATCGGCTCTACTATTGGCCTTGTTGTACCGCAGTCTTTTGCAAACAGGAACAAACTGATTCCTGCAACCATGACTGCCGTAGTTGCAACTGATGCTGCATGATTCTTGAATTTTCCAAGAGCTCTTTCCCTCAATGATTTTTTTCTAACGTTCATAAATATCACCTTATTTGTATTCCGCTTTCTGCTAATATGAGTGCATAATCCTCCTCAAGATCTGCAAGGAATTGCCTTTGGAGATCTGATGGAATTGAAGTTTCGTATCTGATATCTGAAAGCCTCTCACGAAGTGCGCGGTTCTTGTATACTCCGCCTTCCTTCTCAAATACTTCTGCCATTTTTCTTGAGAATAATTTATCTGCCAGTAAAAGTGCCTTGAGCTGGGTCTTTCTTCGCGCTGGATGATCGATATAAACAACAAGCTGCGCGAGTCTTTTTCCAACAACCGCACGCTCGACCTGTGCAAGAACAGTTGGAATTTCTCTTCTGACTTTTTCGTCCAGTCTCACATCGTCCATAAGGTCATTCCAGATGATTTCATTTCTGAATAGTACATCAACGACATCAAAAAGCACTTCATCGCTTTTCATAACTGATTTGATGTTTGCAAGCTGAAGGCCAAGGTCAGTGGAAGTTCTTCTGATCTGGGTAAACTTTTTTACGATATAATCGCATGCTTCCTCTTCTTCTTTGGAAAGCACAGCACGCCTTTGCAGGCGGACAAGTTCTCTGGTAACTTTCCTTCTTCGGATAAGTTCAGTTGCAGTAAGAGCAAGTGCAAGTATTCCATAGGGAATTCCCTTGTCTGAATGCTCTGGAAGATCGAATGTCGGCAGATGAAGTGTCTGCACCCAGAGTTTTGTAAATCCGATTACCATGGTCTGGTAAGCCCCAGTAAGATGTGCTGTGGTGCAGAAGCCGCCAATACTGAGAACTGCCCATGTCATTGGACTTGAGACCCTGTTTCTGAACCATCCTTTGAAAGTCAATTTGGCTTCTGGTGGCTGCGAACGTGAAGCAGATTGTGGAATATCAAGAACTGCTGGTATTTCAGGCTCCTGGACAGCTTCCTGCGGAACATCACCCACGATATTGTCTGGTTTGGCTGGAGCAGTAGCCCTGCTATCTTTTTGCGGAACCTCAAGTGAAGGAACAGCTGGCATATCAGAAGTTCGCACTCCCCTCATTTCATCCTGGATAACATTTGCCTGTGAGTGCTGTTTTGCTGCCCTGCCGTATGCAGTGACAAGCCCGCGCAAATCAAATAATTTATTAACGTAAATTTCCTGAGGCTCCATCTTTGATTCGTCTTTTTTGGATTTGGCAGATTCTTCAATTGCAGCAATCCTTTCCTTGCCAAAGCGTGCGATAAGTTTTTGGATTTCGGCTGTGTAGCGGGCTTTTCCTCGTTCATATTTTTCCTTTGATGATTCTGCAGAATGCCTAAGCTCATGTATGAAACCAGTAAGATCTCTTGCTGCATGAATAAATTCTCCACCTTCAGCTACACTTGTTGGCTGGTGGGAAACAGGACCATTGTCAACCACCCTTGTTTTAGAAGGTGGCGGTGGCGGCATAGATCGCCTTCTTTTCAATTTTGATGGTGGCGGAGGTGGCGGGGGCCTTGCTGGCTTGCTTTGCTTTCCATTTACCACCCTTGTAGCATCTTCCGGAGGCTCTTGTGCAGGAGGTTTTGGTACTTCAAACAAAGGACCAAGGAGATCTCTCTGTGCAAGAACAACACCAAGCTCTGGAAGAGTGCTGAACAATTGCTGGGATGTTGAAACATTATTCTCACGGCACTTTACTCTTGCAAATTCAAGTAGTACTGCAGCGTCCATTTCAAATAGTTCTTCCTGGCTTTTTTCTGAAGTAGATTGTTCTATATCAGGAATAGGTTCTAAAACTGGAATTTCACTGGTTTCTGGTTTTGGTTTTTTTGGTTTTGCAGCAGGTTTTTGCGGTACGGGCTTTGATCTTAATGTCTCAACAGCCCCATCCCTATTGAATATACTTGTTGCTTCTGATTGAGCCTTCTCAAGTAATTGCCTTCGCTCCTCCCTGCTACGTCGTTTTTTTGCCATTACACCCACTCAACAATATGTTTGAATATATATAATTTTGTGGGAACTCTTTTTAAATGTGTTGTTTTAGAAAAAAAGATGTAAGGAAAATAAAAAAATTATCTAAGTCTCACTGGTATTGAAAGAGTACATGATGACTCTGCACCAGCAACAGTTATTCCTGCAAGTGACAAGCCAGCAACACTAGCCGGATTGATTCGGTTTGGACATGCCTGTCCGCCACAGGTTGCTGAAGAACCTGCCAGTGTAGGAACACCAGAAGAGCTGATATTTACAGTAACCGTGACATTTACTGGAACAGATCCAACTCCAGCTGCCTGCTTGATTGCACCGCTGCTGGAAGAAATTGAAGATGAGACTCTTGCAATAAGGCTGCCTGCACTAGATCTGACTCCGGCTCCGCATGGACCACCTGGCCTTTCTCTTGGAGGCCTGTCTACTGCTCCGCCAGAAGCTTTTCCTGGTGCTTTTGCTGATCCTGCCCCTCTTGCCTTGCCGCCCCTTGTCGGACAGTCTGCTTCGCAGTAATTATCAGAGGCTGTTCTGCATGATTCAGCAGGAATTGTCTTGGTTCCAATAGTATAGGTAGCACTTTCACCTTCTCCGGTCCGGACAACCGCACCATAGACTTTAGCTCGATGCTGAACCTTTCCATCACCGCAGGTAAAATCAACAGGACAGTTTTCACGGTTTTCCCATGACTGCCTCTCTCCATCGCCGCAGAATCCGCAGCTTGCCGGATCCCAGTTCTCAGAGAACATGTCGTGTTCTCCTTTTGTAAGTTCACAATTATTATCTCCTACTGCAGGCTCTGCCGGACAGGTAACTGCTGCTGGACACTCTGGAGGTGCTGTTATCGGACCTTCTGTTTGCGGTTCGCAGCCTCTGAACAACATTGTTGCAACCATTGCTGCTGTTGCAAGGCCTGCTCCAACACCGAATTTCCATCCAAGGCGCTTTGCCTTGTCCTTTTTATCATCAACTTTTTTATCCCGAACTTGTCGTGTTTGTTCTGCCATAATAATCACCTACTCCTGCTGAGCTGCCTCCGCAACATTAAGCTCTTTTCTCTGATTTCTTTTTTCTAAAAATGACCATGTAGTAAGACCAAGCTGAACTACTGCGTATGCAGCAACTGCAACCTTGTGCCATCCCTGCAAACCATTTGCAAGATATGGGCTGGTCCATGCAATAGCAGATGTTACTGCTGCAAATAAACCTGCCATGGTAAGCTCGGGAAGATAATACCTCACATTTCCAAGGAATTTCCCTGCAGCAGTTGCCTTGTCAAGTGCATGTGCAGTCTTTGTCTTTCCGCCATCAATTGTACAGTAAACACCGTCAGCATCCTTGTATTCAAAGGTTAATTTGAGAGGCCCGTCTTTTGATGGGACTTCAACTTCTTTTGTCTGTGATGGTGCAATGATCACATCTGCAAGTTCATTCTTGCCTGAATCGATGACAGTGAGTATTTTCTTTCCGGCCATTGAACGTTCGTACTTGACCGAAACTCCTGATCGAAGAGCAGTTATGTCACCGTCTTTTACAGTAGCAGGTTTGCCATCCTTTGCTTCTTCTTCCACAGTTTCAACTTCAGTTTTTACATAAACTGCTTTTGCTGCTGGCTCTGCTGCCTTTGGCTCTGACTGCCTTGCCTCTGGTGCCTTTGGCTCTGCAGTAACAGGTCCTAGTGGCTCTGGGAAAAATCGATCTTCTGGGGATATAAGATCTTCTGGTGCACGATCTTCTGGTGCGCGTGCTGCTGGAGTCTCAGCTCTTGTTGCTGAAGAATCAGGTGCCTGTGCTTCTGGCTCTTCCTGCTCTAGTGATGCCGGAGTCTCAGCTCTTGTTGCTGAAGAATCAGGTGCTGGAGGAGGACTGCTTCCAAGAATATCATCAAGCAGACTTTCGCTGCTGGATGGAGCTGGAGGAGCTGGTCCTGGATCAGAATCATCTAATACTGCTGAACCTGATACTATTTGACTGTCAGAAAGATCAATAGTTTCTTCTTTTGCAGCTGGAGAAGAATCA
This sequence comes from Microcaldota archaeon, assembly GCA_964651995.1. Classification (GTDB taxonomy): domain Archaea; phylum Micrarchaeota; class Micrarchaeia; order Anstonellales; family Bilamarchaeaceae; genus Bilamarchaeum. The sequence continues at coordinate 188 of CAZYZZ010000010.1, read as the reverse complement.
GCAGGCTCCTCTGCTGGAGCTTCTCTTTTTGGCTCTGCCTTTGCTGGAGCTGCTGCTTTAGGCTTTGGCTCTGATACCGGTTTTGGATCATCTTTTTGCGGTGGTTCAACTGCACCTTTTCCGCTGAATAGGTCAGCAGCATTTTCCTGTGCTGCTTTTAGTTTGGCTGCTCTCTCGGCTCTGCTTAA
>CAZYZZ010000009.1:0-20309 GCA_964651995.1 Microcaldota archaeon | reverse complement strand
TTGATTACCTTCAGCTGGGCTTTGAATTCATGGCAATAGTCCAGATTTCAATGAGAGGTGACCTTCTCAGCATCCAGGACAGGATAAGCAGGCTAAAGGGAGTTGCCTCAGTTTATGATACCACCGGACAATATGATGCAACCGCGATTTTGATGTGCAAAAGCAGGGGGGAGCTCTCTGGACTGGTAAAGAAAATTCTTGCAATTAAAGGTGTTGAAAAAACAAACACTAACATGGTCCTCAATGTAGTCAAGAAGCTCACAGACTTCGCACAGATATAAGATCAGCTGCATTGCTTGAGGTATGCTCTAAGTTTTTCCCGTGCATGCGGACTTACTGCTTTTTCCAGTAGCAGCTGCAGTATGGGCCTTGAGAGCATCTGCCCTGAGACCGGTACATGCTCAAGATTCAGTGTATCGATTCCTTTTATTGGAGTGAGAAGGGAAACCTGTGGATTTAGGGCAAGGCCGTTTGAAAGATCAACATCTGCACATATGAGAGCCTCACCAACACAGGCACGCTGGTCAACTATCCTCTGGCGTGTTTTCTGTCCTTCTATATTGACAGTGATAAATCTCTGGTTTATTGAATCTGAGACAACCTTGGATTTGCCGCTCATTGCCTCCATGATGCCACGGTATGCGGACGAAACAGATCTTGCAAGATCCCCTCCGCCCTTATACAGATAATGTGCAGCTCCTCCTGTTTCAGCATACTTTTCCATCCTCCAATTCCTTACAATTACTTCAAGGTTGACTACTTCAGGTCCCTCTAATGGCATATCAACATGGAATGACTGGTATCCATTGGGCTTTGGATGGGTTACCATGTCAGTGAACAGGTTTGCTTTTGAGACGCGCGAGATCGGATGAAGTGAAGCTACTGTCTCAACGACCATTCTTGCAACATTCTCAAATTCATGGACATCGTTTTGAGTAATTAGTTTGCCATTCCTTGATCTGAGCACCACAGTAAACGCAACCAGGTCATTGAGGTTTGAAACAATATCTGGGATAGTTCTGCTGCTTGTGCGGGAATATCTGTCTGCCTTTTCCATAACTTTCCCAGGATGCTTTGCTGAGCGGTGCTTGATGGAATATTTATATCCTTCCTGATCCAGCTTTGCAGAAAGCATTTCAACAGCTTGCTTTGAAAGAGCCCTGGTAGCTGCAATCCGGTATTTCAGATAAAAGAGAGCCTTGACAACTGCTTGATAGGTCTCCACATCAACATTACGATAATAGAGCTGGTAGAGCTGACCTGCAAGAGTCCTATATCCAAGCAGATCAGCAAGGGGAGAATAAATCCTTTTTGCAGCTTCTCCGATCAGCTGGTATTCTGACTTGCCGCGGGATCCGTCAAACACATAGAATCGGTCTGGATTGAGGCCCATGAGCTCGCCCTCTGAATTATGAGAAATACTACTTCCATATTGAGGCAGATCAATCATTCTGGCAAGCAGTCCAAGGGAAGGCTCTGCCAAAAGTCTCCGGTATGTCTCCGGGTCCTGAGCAGAAAGATCATTTTCCCTAAGGTCATTAAAAGTATTGAAACCCTCCATAACATATGGAAAGCGTTCGAAATCTTCTGTTGGAAAATCTGCCTTGTTAGTATGTCTTTTTCGAAATACGTGCGCCTGTATGACACTTGCAAGCTGAAGGTTGAGCTGTTTTGGATCTTTTCTCGTACAACCGATCTTTACCGGCTCGACCATGTTGTGTGCAATTGATGAATCAAGAACCCTCAGGATATGCGGGATTGCATCCTGGCCACCGAATTTTTGATAAGTAGCTGCCCATCTAGCCATTTGTGCATGAAGCTGCTTTGGAACATTTCTACCACTGGGTAGTTTGTTAGCTAGGGACATGTCTATATTCATGTAAAAACCTGTTTTTAAACTTTTGTAACACTAATGTGAACGGGATTTTGTGAATTCTGCAGCTGAGACTGGATGATTTTTGCAGTACGGAGTCTACTCTTGCTGTGGGGGACATAATATAATTATGGTATAAACAGCTTTTAAATATATGTTTTTCCACTTATAGCCACAGGATAATGGAAATCAGATAAATGCTGTTCTTGCAGTCCGAAGGGCAGCATAATCTGCAGATCCTGTGAGGAAAGCGCATATCCGCATCTGCGAAGTGAATGTAGTGACATATTCTTCGATAGAGCCTTCTGTAAATGCCTTTATGAACGGATAGGCAGCCCCAGAGAGCTCTGCGCCAAGTGCAATTGCTTTTGCAGCATCAATGCCAGAGCGGATGCCTCCGCTTGCAATCATCGGAAGGATTCCCCTGCATTCGAGAATGGAATGGAGAGTTGGAATGCCCCAGTTTTCAAAGCCGGCAGTAGCAGCAGAGCGAAGATACTCCACCTTGCTCCACGACGTTCCTCCTGCTCCTTCAAGGTCAATATACTTTACTCCTGCAGATTTAAGCTTCAAGGCAACATTCTGGCTGATTCCAGCTCCTGTCTCCTTTGCAATCACAGGAACATCAAGCTTTTCCGCAGTTTTTGAAATCGCATCAACGATGCCTGTAAAATCAGTATCGCCCTCGCCCTGGATAACCTCCTGAAGGGGATTTAGATGAACGGCAAGAGCATCTGCCTCGACTGAATCAACCAGGGACTCTATCTGCTCAAATGAGTATTTCTTGAGCTGATATGCGCCGATATTTGAGATAACAGGAATATCAGGAGCAACATCCCTGACCAGGTATGTTTTTGCAAGCTCAGGCTTTTCGATCATTGCACGTTGCGAGCCAAGACCAAATGCAAGACCGTGCCTTTGAGCAGCTTCTGCAAGTCCCTTGTTTATTGCAGTTGCATCAGAATAGCCGCCGGTCATCCCTGTTATGACCAGGGGGTATTTCAGTTGATAACCCAGAAATTTCACAGAAAGGTCTATTTTTTCAAGGGAAACTTCTGGAAGTGCATTGTGAACAAATTCCAGTTTTTCAAAACCAGTTGTTTTTTCATATTGCGCTCCCTTCTCGATTACAAGCTCAACATGATCTTTTTTTCTTGATTCGGTCTTGGACATAAGGGAAATAGGAAGCAAAGAATTTTAAAAAAGAAATTTATTGCAGCGAGCTGATTGCGGCCTGTGCTGCTGCCACTGTAAATGGACTGGAATCATTTGCAACAACTTTTTCAAGAACAGGTATTGCAGTCTTGTCTCCGATAATCCGAAGCGAATTTGCTGCAGTTCCACGGACATTGGCCTCTGGGTGCTCAAGTGCCTGGACCAGAATTGGAAGTGCGGACTTGTGCCTTATCAGTCCAAGTGCAGCTACAATGCCGTATGCTGCTGTCGGACTTGCACTGTACATTGCCTGGTCAAGAATAGGGATGCCGACATGTCCTACTGCCACGATAGCTTCAATCAGGTTCACCCGGTTGCCGATGCTGGCATTTTGCAAAGTTCCTATGAGCGGAAGCAGCGAGGGCGTTCCGATCGCTCCAAGTGAGTCTGCTGCTGCAGATGCAATTGAAGGCTTTCGATGGGAAAGCGCATTTATCAGATCAGAGATAGCACGTGCATCTCCAAGTTTTCCAATAGCTTGGATTGCACTTAGAAGAACAGGCTCGTCCCTGCTCTTTAGTGCATCGAGAATCAAGGGTGCTGATTCATGGGCCTCGAGAGTTCCGAGTGCCCTTATTGAAATTGCCCGGACATACGGATCCTGGTCCTTTGTTCTTTTGCTCAGGGCAGAAATTGCCCGCTTGTCTCCTATTTTCTCAAGTGCCTGAATTGATTCATGGCCAAGAATTGGATCATCGACAAGTTTTAAGAGCTCTGGAACAGCTGATTTTGCCTTCAGATTGCCAAGCAGGAATATAGCAACATGGTGAGCAGAAGTATCAGGATCATCAAGCTCACGTAGCAGAAGAGGGATTGTGGATTTGTTTGCATTTTTCTCCAATTCCTTCATTGCAGAGACCTGCTCTTCATTAGAGCCATGCCTGAGGGTCCTGAAAAGATCCCTCATTTTTTGTTTTGGACTTACTGTATGCTTTGCTTCAACAGTCCGAACCAGAGGAGATTCTACTCCAACTGACACTGGTTTTGGAAGCTGCTCTCTTGCATCCAAAAGAGGCTGCTTTGCCCTGATTGCACATGACTGTGCAAATGCTGCGCAAACAGTGATGGCCATGGCTGCTCGTAAAGTTTTTTTTGTATTGTGCATAGTATTACCACAAAATACTATGTTTGAAAACTTTTAAAAAAGAACTAGATCATCTCGCAAGCGGATACTTCTCCATGTACATCTGCGTCTGAAGGACAATCAGGAACGGAAGTATGAAGAGAGAATTCACAAGAAGGATAAGGTATCCTGAGAACGGGCTTGGAAGGAGGAAAAATGCGACCTGCTCGACCAGGGACATTGAAACAAGGCCAAGCAAAGCCCAGATAATTATCATTGTCGGATTCTTGATTGCCATCTGAACAGACCTTTTGATTGCAGTTGGAGTATCGGAATTGTCAATTACAACTGCGGGCGGAACAAAGAACAGGAAAAAGGATATCATGACAAGGAACAGCGGATATAGCCAGGTTTGAAGCGGGTTTTCATATAGCAGCAGCTGCGCGATGAAAAGGAGAAGGGACATCATTGTATATATATAGAAGATCCTTGTGGCGTATTTTCCAAGAGCAGTAACAATCTCTGTTTTTATCGAGGTCAGGGTTCTCTTTGAGCGGATGATGATGTTGACATTTACAATTGTGTCTGAGATGATAAACATGGAGAGAACATATGCAATAACTGTTATGAGCAGATCAAAGATTGAGAGCTCAGGGATGCTTCCGATCCTGAGAAAGACGCTGCCAAGAGCAAGATAGGTAGGCGCGGCAACCAGGATCAGCAATAATGATGATATTATGAACGGAACTGAGAATATTACGATTAAGCCCAGGCGCTTCATATAGAAATCGAACGAGTACTTGAATACACGAGATAGCTCTTCATCCATAGTCAAAACATTACAAATAAGATTTAAATATATACTCGAAGGAGAATGTAACCATGAAAAGATACAGAATCAGTGATATTAAAGCGCTCAGCCCATTCACAAACAAATACAGATTAAAGCCGCTTGAAAGTGAAATCGAATATAAGTCAGGTGAGTTTGCATTCATCCACATTCTTGATGAGAACAATGAGAGCATAGTAAGAAGGCCATATTCAATTGCTTCTGCCCCCGGCGATGAACTTGAATTCTGCATCAAATTAGTAGGCGGAGAGCTTACCGGAAGACTTGAGAAGATGAGAGTAGGCAGCATACTTGCAGTGGAGCAGGCAGGCGGACATTTTTCATACAATGATGAGAAGAAAGTCGCCATGATTGCAGGCGGAACAGGAATAGCGCCTATGATGAGCATCCTCAGGGATGCTGCAAAAAGGGATATCCAGGGAGAGTTTGTCTTATTCTACAGTGCAAGATCCAAGGAGTCCATATTATACAGGGAAGAACTTGAGCAGCTTAAGAAGGACGAGAGGTTCAGGATCATCATAACCCTGACCAGGGAAGAGTGGGAAGGCGAAAGCGGAAGAATTTCCAGGGAAATGATCGAAAGGCACATTCCAGAGGTCGCTGGGTATAGCTGGTGGATATGCGGCCCTCTTACCATGGCAAAAGAGAGAAAGGAGGAGCTTATCTCTCTTGGAGTAGGTCCGAAGAAGATAAAAGTCGAAGGCTGGGGCTAGACCAGAAGGAGTATAGATTTATAAAATAAACATAATCAATTAACCTCGGACGAATCATACTAATAATTAGAGGTTTTGTGAAATGAAAACTATTGATGTTATCGTTGAAGGCGGAAAAGCATCTGCAGGGCCGCCACTGGCACCTGCACTGGCTCCAATGGGAGTCAACATCGGACAGGTTGTTGCAAAAATCAATGAATCAACAAAGGATTTTGCAGGAATGAAGGTCCCGGTAAAAGTAATGGTAGATCCAGCAACCAAGGAATTCACAGTAGAAGTCGGAAGTCCTCCGACAGGTGAGATCATCAAGAAGGAAGTTGGAATTGAGAAGGGTGCTGGAAACAGGGAAGCTCCTGCTGGCGATATTTCACTTGAGAAGATAGTGAAGATTGCAGCAGCAAAGAGTAATTCACTTGGATCGAACAAAAAAGAGATTGTCAAGGAAGTTCTTGGGACATGCCTTAGTATGGGCATTACTATTGATTCAAAGAATGCGAGAGAGGTTATCAGAGAAGTTAATGAAGGAAAACATGACTCTATGATGTGAAACCATGAAACAACTCCTTGCTCTTCTTCTTTTGATTTCGATTTCTTTTTCTTCTTTAGTCTGGGAATTCGATACTGATGGTCCTGTTTCAATCAAGCCTGTTGTTTATCAGGGAGCAATTGTAACTGCTTCAGATGATGGAAACTTATATTCGATGGATGCTGTTAGCGGAACCAGAAAATGGTCCACTTCTGTCGGAGTCATTCCAAATGAGGTTTTTGTCTTTGACAATGCAGTATTCACTTCAACTACATCGGCAAAACTGACGAAATTAGGTGCAGGCGGAAAAGTAGCCTGGCAAGTTGACTTCAATACAACAGACTACAATGTTTCGAGGATTTTCGGTGCCACTGCAAACAACAATGACGTGTTCGTAACTGCAGATCGCGGTGTCTACAAGATATCCAAGGCAGGAGCAGTGACAATGCTGGAAAGCTTTGAGGAAGAGCAGATTCTCAGCGCGCCGGCAGCCGGCAGCGGCTTTGTAATATATGGAAAAGACAATGAGCTGGTTAAGATCAGCGATAGTGGCCAGACCCTCTGGAAAACAACAATCAGTGATGGAAATTACTGGCTCTCCCGCCCTGTAGTTTCAGGAGATGTTGTCTATATCGGCGCACTTGACAAGAAGATGCATGCCTACAGGATCAGCACAGGACTCAAGCACTGGGAAGTCCAAACCAGAAACTGGGTTTTGGGAAGTGCTGCAGTTGATTCAAATACTGCATATTTCGGAAGCAATGATGGAAGGATCTACGCAGTTGACTCAAACGGAAATGTCCTTTGGGAGGCAAAAACGCAGCTGGCAATCAAATCACAGCCAGAGCTTGGAAGGATGGGAGGAATCGATGTCGTATTCGTCGGTGCAGGAGACAAGAACATTTATGCTATCTCAAGAGAAAACGGAGATATACTCTGGAGCGGACCTTCTGCAGGAGCAGTTGGAAGTCCTTTGTTCTACCTGAATTCAGTTATATTCGGATCAGAAGACAGCAATGTTTATTCATACAGTACTGAAAGAGCCTGTTCCATAACAAATCCAATGGAGGGAGATGTGATTGGACGGAAGGAAGTAGTTGTCAATGGAAACTATGTTTCAGAATCAGGAAATGCAGCTGTCTGGATAAGCATAAACAACGGAGAGTGGATGGAAGCAGAGACCGGTGAGAGCAACTGGGTGTACTACCTTGATCCAAGCGGAAACTTCAATATGGGCCTCAACACCATCTTCTGCATGGTTTCAGATGCAGGAGGGCAAGAGAGCGGGCCGACATTCACTGAAGTCACAGTCAATCATGATCCAAATGCCGAGCTATCAGACCTGAAAATCAGGGTTCCGCCAAGCATTGTGGAAGGAGAGGAATTCACAATCTACGTAAATGACGGTGATGACGGATCTCCTGTTGAAAGGTTTACATGGAACCTCAATGATGGTGAAGAAAAGCAGTCAAGCAAAAATATTACAATAACACTGAACGAACCATCAAGCCATACAATCACTGTGAAGAAGATCGGATTCAATGACAAGACAGTGAAATTCACAGTAAATGAGAGTGGGGTAAATCCATTCATCCTGGTCGGAGGAGTTCTTGTTATTGTAATAGTGCTCTGGCAGGTTTGGACAAGGTTCCTGAAGCAGAGGTTTGCCAAAAAGAAAAGAAGGTAGGCTATTCTACAGTAACTGATTTTGCCAGGTTTCTTGGCCGGTCAGGATTTATGCCGCGAAGAACACTTACGTGATAGGCAAGCAGCTGCAGAGGAACAATCAGTGCAAATGGATAAAGATGCAGATCAACATCCGGAAGCAATATTGAAAAGTCGCTCTCATTTCTTATATTATCATCATTGGTCAGGCTGATTACAAGGGCGCCTCGTGCTTTTGCCTCTTTTATGTTCCCCAGAAGCTTCGTTGCAGTCCCGTCTTTTGGGGCAAGGGCGATAACAGGAGTCCCTTCAGTAATAAGGCTCAGTGTTCCGTGCTTAAGCTCTCCTCCGGGATATGCCTCGGAATGAATATAGGTAATTTCCTTGAACTTAAGCGAGCCTTCCTGGGCAATCGGAACATTGATCCCGCGCGCCAAAAAGAATGCATGCTCAGAGCCTGCAAGCTTTGCTGCAATTGCCTTGACCTCATTTTCTTTCTCAATCATCTGCTCGATTATAGAGGATAATCCTTCTGGCTTTTCCATGGCAAGCTTGAACATCACTGCAAGCTGGGAAGTGAATGTCTTGGTTGCAGCAACCCCGATTTCAGGGCCTGAATTAAGATAGACAGTAAGATCACAAAGCCTTGTTATTGTTGATTCGACCGTGTTTGTTATTGCTATTTTTGGAGAATTCTCTGCAAATCGAAGAGCCTGCAGAATGTCAGCGGTTTCGCCGCTCTGGCTTATTGCAATTACCAGTGTCTTTTCATCAGGCCTTGCAACAAAAGGATAATCACTTGCAATAAATGCCTGGATATTTTTTTCCGCAAGAAGATGCGCCAGGATCAGGGCAGCATGGTATGAAGTTCCGCATCCAAGGATATGGATCTTGTCATAGTCATTAATCATTTTTTTTGCCTGGCCAGCATCTGTTGCAAGGCTCTCGTTGATAAAGTGCTTCTGGTCATGGATCTCCTTTAGCATGAAATGAGGATATCCTCCTTTCTGCGCAAGAGACTCGCTCCAGTCAACTGTTATCTGTTTTCTTTGGACTTCTGCACCATCAGACGAATAGACCTTGTAGCCTGTTTTTGTGAGGATTGCAATATCCCCTTCCTCAAGAGGAACAAATGTCTTTGTATGCTTGAGCATTGCAGAAATATCAGAAGCGCAAAACATCTCTCCCTGCCCGACTCCGATGATAAGAGGGCTGTTTTTCCTGGCTAAAAAAAGCCGCTCCTCACTATCACTAGAGCTTAGTGCGACTATTGCATATGAGCCCTGTATCTGCAGGACGGATTTTGTAAATGCTTTCAGAAGACTAGAATCCTTTGAATTCTCCTCGATAAGATGAGGTATGAGCTCTGAATCAGTATCAGATACGAATTTGTGACCCTTTGAGATAAGATCCTCCCTGAGTTTTGAAAAATTTTCAATGACTCCATTGTGAGCTGCAACTATTTTTTTGCTGGAATCAAAATGGGGATGGGAGTTTTCCCTGCAGACAGATCCATGCGTCGCCCATCTTGTGTGTCCAAGACCGATATGCCCATTGACGCTGGTAAACTGAAGAGCTGCTGAAACTTCATCAACCATCCCGATGTCCTTTCGCACCTCAAGACCGGAGTTGCCGAGAACTGCTATTCCAACAGAATCATATCCCCGGTACTCAAGCCTCCTGAGCCCTTCGGTAAGGATTTGGGAAGCTGCATTAGATCCTATATATCCGATAATCCCGCACATAAATTAATCACAGAAGAGGTAAAACCAAAAGTATTTTTAAAACTACTATTGAAAAAACTTTAATAGTATTCAAAAATTTTCATAGTGGTTCATATGAGGCTGTTTAACGACGATGGAAGATCAATGGATTGTCTTGGCATTGACTCTGAAGCAGTCAGAGCGCTCTCAAAGGACAGGCTTGAGATACTGAAGATGATCTGCGATGAGCCTGCATATCCGGCAGAGCTTGCGCGCAAGCTGAAAATGCCCCTGCAGACAATCTATTACCATATAAAGATCCTTGAGAAGGCAGGGCTTCTTGAGTTTGTTGATTATGAAGAGAGAAACGGGGGGATTGCAAAGAGGTACAGAAGCAAGGCCGAGAGCATTGCAATAGCCATAAACGAGGATGGATGGAAAAAAGCCCCAAGCATCCCAAGAGAGGTCCCAAGGATCCTCAGCCCTTTCATAAGAAGGGGGCGTTTTGACGGAGTTCTGGTTGTCGGATCTCCTGATCCCCATGGAAAATACAGGGCAAGGGCAAGCGAATTTGGAGCGCTTGAGCTTGCAATGCACCTTGGCCAGTATGCAACATTTGATTTTCCACTCTACCAGCTTGATGTGAGGATACGTTCAAAGGATAAGAAAAAGAACCTGATAGTAGCCGGCGGCCCGAAAGTAAATACAATAGTCCATGATATCAATGACAAGCTGCCGATAAGATTTGATGAGAAGAATTTTGTTGTCCACAGCAGAAATTCAGGAAAAAAATATGAGGAGAATGTCGGAGTGATAGAGCTTATTGAAAATCCATACAATTCCGCATCAAAGCTGCTGCTTGTCGGTGGGTTGAACCGCCATGGAACCCGCGCTGCAGTAATTGCACTTGTAAAAAAAGAACTTGGAAAAGAAGAAGAAATCGCAAGAGTAGTACAGGGTTTTGATGAGGATGGTGATGGAGTTGTTGACTCGGTCGACATCCTTGAGTGAACTATTCCTGCATGTCCCTGCATGCGCCGCTGGAGAGATCATATCCAAGTCTTGTGATTTTCAATGCACCTGAATCAAGCTTTTCTGCAACAGCACCCATTGTCCTGATGTCAGCTTCCCATTTTTCAAACATCGCACCTGTTGAATCATTTTCCGGTGCAACAAATGCAATGTGCTGCACACCAAGGTGCTCCACTGCATAAAGGATTGAAGCCTCATCGTAATTGTCAAGCCCTCCGCTGGAGCCGGTTGTTGAGAAGATTGCGTTCTGCTCAGAATCAAATACAGTATCAACGCTAAATGGCATATCATTGCTTCCGATTACTATTGCATGTGGTTTTTGAGTTGCGCTAAGGCTTTTTCCCAAAGTACCATCATCTGCTCTTTTGTGTGCCATTTCCCATTTGGATTTGAGCAGCTCAACAAGCTCACAGGACTCAGGGCTCAGAACTTCATATGATCCTGTTTCCCAGTCATAGATGACTGCAGCAACAGACTTGTCATCGCCAACTATATCGCGAAGATGATCTAGCTGCGCAAGTGCGTTTTCTTTTGGATTTTCACCTTTTACAGCATGAAGCAGCTTGTTTAGAGGCTCGCTTCCAGTATCGCAGCATCCTCCTGCTTCCCATTTTACATGCTCTGCAACTGCACCGCAGTTGATGTGGGCAGTAACCAAAACAAGGCCGCCTTCTTTGAGGCCTTGTGCGGCTTCTTTTATTTCATCTCTTGAAACTCCGCTCTCAGGAACAACATTTCCTGCAACCCTGATCTGGAGTCCTACTAATTTGTCATCTTCAGAATCAAGTGTCTGGTTTCTTGCATCAGAACATGCAACTGTCAGGTAATCAGCTTCCCTGGCAGTGATCTTTTCGTATCGTGATTTGGGGGTAGTGCCGGATGCAAGAACTCTCTCCTGGTGATTTTTGTTTCCGCCGAGCATCAGCTCCCGTGATTCTCTTGCATTCAATGCGCCTTGTCCACCTGCTCTGTGCTTTTCCTTAAGCTCAAGTGTGCGTGAGCTGCTCAAAGGCATGTGCAAAACTTTCTTTGTCTCGTCCTCCCTGGGTTTACCCTTTTGTGTTATACTGTGGCTAGACATGATATTAATATGGTAAATAGGGGTTTTAAACATATCTGCTGAGATTAATTCCAGAATATTTGACAGGTGAATTAATTATGGATGCAGAGAGTGCAATAAACAAATTGTTAGAGGGAAATAAGAGATATATGAGCGGCAAGCTGCCTGAAAAAGACGTAGGGAGTGCCAGGGAGGCAAACAAGGATGGTCAGCACCCATTTGCAACAGTTATCGGATGCTCGGATTCAAGAGTGGTTCCGGAATTCGTATTTGATGTAAACCTCGGAGAGATTTTCGTAGTCATGAACGCTGGGCACTGTGTTGACACACTCGCGCTCGGATCAATAGAATATGGAGTTTCGCATCTCAAGACTCCCCTGCTGGTCATACTAGGACATGAGAAGTGCGGAGCAGTAACCGCTGCCTGTGAAGGAGCAGCATGTCCACCGAATATCGCAGCAATACTTGAGAAGATAAGGCCTGCTGTTGAAAAAGGAGGAGCAGACAAAGTCGAGGAATCTGTTGTCTTCAACATGAACGTTGCAAGTGAGGAGATCCGAAGAAGAAGCGAGATAGTCCGGAATCTTGAGAAAGAAGGCAAGTTAAAAATCGTAGAGATGAAGTACTATATTGAAGATGGAAGAGTTGAAGTGAAGAAATAATTTTTTTTATTATTTTTTCCAAGGGTCGGGGTTATGGCAGAAACTGAAAAGATGTATCTATTCAAAAAGCAGATACGGAAATTACAGGAATTTCGGGGCAGTGGAACCGAGCTCATTTCTGTATATATTGCAAGCGGATCGCCCCTGCATGATACTACTGCCAAACTCAGGGAAGAACTTGGACAGGCAAGCAACATCAAGTCAAAATCCACAAAATTAAATGTAAGCGGAGCACTTGAGAAGATCCTCAATTACCTGAAGATATACAAAAAAACCCCTGATGACGGGATAGTGGTATTTGCAGGGAACATATCCGACAACCCTGCAAAAATTGACATAGAGCTCTTTGCAGTAAATCCAATTTCGCCCTTGACAATCGGCGCATACCGCTGCGACAGCAAATTCTTTCTGGAGCCTCTTGAGAGGATGCTTGAGTCAACTGACTCCTATGGGATAGTAGCAATTGATGGAAGCGATGCAACACTTGCCAGGGTCAAGGGCACATATATTGAGATTGACGATAAGATCCACTCTCTTGCTCATGCAAAGGTAAGAAAGGGAGGGCAGAGCGCAAGGAGATATGAGAGGCTTGTTGAAGAGCAGAAGGAGAATTACTACAAGAGAGTAGGAGAGGGCATGGACAGGGCTTTTCTTGGCAAGGTAAAAGGAGTGATAATAGGAGGCCCGGGGCCCATAAAGGACTATTTCATTGAGAAAAAGTACTTCAACTACCAGCTGAAGATCATGGGAACAGTCGATGTTGGATACAGCGACGAATATGGGGTTCGTGAGATCCTCTCAAAATGCGGCTCGATTCTCGAGGCCCAGGAAGCGATAAAGGAAAAGGAGATAATCGACAGGTTCATCAATGAAGTTGTCCATGACGGACTTGCAACATATGGTGAGGGGCAGGTCCGGGAAGCTATTGTTTCAAAACAGGCAGACAAAGTGCTGATTTCTGAGGGAGTAGAGCACATTGTCGGAACTTATTCTGATTCCAAGGGAAATGAGGCAAGAAAGGTATTTCGTGATGATGCTCCTGAAACAATTCCAAATCCGTCAGGAGAAGGAGAGCTTAAACTGCGCGAAAAGCAGCCTCTTCTGGAGTCCCTGGCAGATCTTGCAAGGGAGAACAATATAGAAGTAGAGATCATATCGACAAACACCACTGAGGGAGCGCAGTTCCTAAACGGATTTGCAGGAGTGGGGGCATTTCTCAGATACAAGTCAAGATGACCATTTATAAGCATTTACATACACAGTAAGCTTATGATTTCTAAACAAAGATTAAGAAATCGCATAGCACCAAAAGCCGCAGCAGCTGCTCTCACCGGACTACTTCTCGCTTCATGCGGACAGGCTCAGACTCCTCTTCCAGCACAAGTGCCGATTGTTGAGCAGTTGCAAAAAGCAACAGATGCCCAGAAACACGGGGAGATAACAAGCCTCACTGTAATTTCCGGAAAGTTCAACAGATGCATAGGAAAAACAGAATGCGAGGTAGATGTGAACATCGGGGACATACTGTTTATCATGAGATTCATGCCTGAAAAAAACGCAACAATGGAAGTTAGCATTGCTGATATTGGCGCGCACGGCATTGTACTAAAGCAGGAATTCGACTTCTTTATGGAAGACAGACAGGTGCGCTATCAGACAGTAATGTTTGGCCAGGAGACAAGAATCGATCACACTGACCTTGATATAGAAGCAGTAAGAAACAGGAATTTTGAAACATCCATCAGGCTAAGACCTGTGGATGCCGCAAGTTCCCAGTGAATAGTCCGAGCCTACTCCGACCACAATACCATTGCTATGATAGGAAGTTGCTGATCCTTCGTGGATATAGATCGCCACTCCTTTTCTAAGTTCATTGAAACAATAGGAATCTTCTGAAGATCCTCTTGGAGTTATGCAGCCTTCATCCCCCAGAGAGAAGTAGGTTGCATTCTTTGGACCCATGCCGCTGCTTGCTGCAAAGTCAACACCGCACTGAAGGATGTTGTGCTTGACATCCGGATCAGTAACTCCGCGAACATCCATGAAGATATAGACATTTTCAGTAGAATCAAAAATCTGCAGAAAAGTCTCTGAATCAACTTCGGTTCCTGGAACAAACTTTTCAGTTGGCTGGATAAATAGAACATAAACAGCAAGAGTTGCAACTGCAACAAACAGTATTGCAAATACAATTGTCTTGAGGCCGGTTCCCTTTTCAGGAGCATCCTCTTTTTTTTCCATAGGCTCCTGGAGTGCAGGCTCCTTTTCATTGACTACTTCTTTTTTGACAGCTTTAGGCTCCGGAGCCTTTTTCGGCTCTTTCTTCTTTGCTGTTTTCTTCTTCCTTGTTTTCTTTTTTGCCATGAAAATCAACTGAAGAGAGAAGCTATCGGGCATGAATCATAATAATCCATGTTTGCCCTGATCTTAGCTTTATTTTCATAAATTATCGAGAATTTCGGAGGTTCATTTGATGATGAATATCCAAGCTCAAATGATGATGGCTCTGCAACATACTGGTCCTCGCATTCACTTACTGTAAGCGACTTGTTCTGGCCATTTGAGTCTGTAACAACACATTTTGATGAGTCTACGGTGTAGAGTGTCCAGCTCTTGTTCTTGTCTGTGAATGTACTTGCAAGATTGCCTGCACATGAGTTCATTGCAACAGCATCAGAGTATGATGTTTCCTGAAGGTCAACGAAAATTGCAGTGTCGTTTCGCTCTTCAAAGTCAGTGAGGAACTCAGTTAGAGTTGCATCTGAAGATGTCTTGCTCATGAACAGGAATGTAAATGCACTGAATCCAAGCAGAAGGACAATCACAGATACAAATGCAGCTGCAAGAATATGGTTGGTCTTTGGAATAAGGAATCTTGAGGTTGCAAGGATGTAGAGGAATGCCAGAAGCATCAGAGAGCCGATTGAAAGGAATAGTATTGTTGAGAATCCTCCAAGGGCAAGGTACTGGTTTTCAGAAATCTCCTCCTTGGAAAGTACATCAGTATCTTCTGCAACGCTTGCAATGCCCTGGTTTACGTTTTTGGCAAAGCCGCGGAAGAGCAGGAGAACCTTTGTTGCTGGCATTGTGCTCTCTTTTTTGAGAAGCATCTGCCCATCAGCATTCAGCTCCTCGTATTCTTCTTCAAGCAAGACAAGATCCTCAAGCGTTATTCCATCATGGAACTGCGCATCCAGATCATCAGTCTCGTTCTTTAGAAGCTCCAGGCTGCTCAGTGAAACAGGATCAAGATCCTTGGTATCAAGAACAAGAATCAGTGAATTTAGCATGTTCTTTGAATTCCTGGTTTTGTTGTACTGGTCAAGGAGCACTGTTGATGAATTGTGGACCTTTCCGATAAGCTCCTCATAGTCATCAAGATCTCCTTCAGTAGTGGAAAAGTCGCGAACTTCAATGTCATTTGGAATGCTGACTTTCAGTGTCTTCAGCTCATCCAGGTCCTGCTCAAGAGTGGAATCTATAACATGAAGGGTTGCCTCATCTCCAAGGGAAACTGCAAGTTCGGCAGAAGAATTCAGGGAATCATATTTGGAAGTGTATTCTGATGCTGCAGATTCAGTAGTTGAATAATTGATCCTTGATCTTGACTGGTTGAAAATTGAGGATGATGTTTCCTCGTAGCCGGATAATGGCTCGATTTTTGTAGAGAGAGCGCTTACAGCATCCTCTATCTCTGTAATCGCACCCTGGTCAAGGTCAAATGAGGGGCATATCGCAAAGCATTTGAGATAGCAGTCATCCTTGTCTTCCTGGTCATCTCTTCTTGGAGTTCTGAAGATGGTTGATTCGATGTCTCCTGAATAATCCCGAAGGTCATCTGTTGTGCCTTCGATGTAGCTGATCGTATCAAGAAGAGAATCCTCATTCAGGCTGCTGAGCTTGGCAGAATAATTGCCCAGGATATCATCCATTGCAAAACTGGATGGTGCAAAATCATAGATCGCCTCATAGAGCGGATCTACAGAACCAAGTCCAAGGCCTTCTCCATAGGCAGCATACAAAAGCATTGCATTCTGCTGGCATGTCTCCTCATCAATACAGGTTACAGGCTCTCCTGAAACCGTAATCTTCCCATTGGCAAAGAGAACATCGTTTCTGCAGAGATATTCCTCTTTGTTCTTCCAGTCATAACCATCGTTTCTGCTGTCATTGAATTTCTGGACAAGGGATTCTAGCTCATCTATGTCTTCATCAGAAGGGTAGTACTCCCTCATGTAGTAGTCATACATGACAGACTCTATTTCATTTTTATCAGAAACAGGCTCGCCTTCCTTGAGAAGGAATGTTTCCTGCCCATCAAATGAAACGACTGAATAGTCGACAGAATTCAGAGTAAAATTATTATAGGAAATGGTTATACCAGATTCACTAGAATAAAAATAATCTGTTGGATTAAATGCAGATACTATTCCGATCAATAATAGTAGAGTAACAATGGTTTTATGGGAGTTCATCACATAGAATCAGTTAAACTTATTTAAATACTTTTTCATAATTCACGACTAATCACATAATCGGCCAAAGAGAGCAAAGACTGCTTGTCAGGAGAATCAGGAAGCTTTTCAATTGCAGCTTTTGATTCCTTGACCAGGTTGATAGAATATTGCCTTGCATAGTCGACAGAGCCATGTTTCCTTAGAAGAGAGATAGCCTCGTCAATCTCTTTCTTGTCCTTTGAATGGCTCCTGAGAATTGAGATAAGCCTTTCCTTGTCCTCTTCAGATGCGTTCTTCAGGCAGTGGACAACCATCAGGGTTCGCTTTCCCTCGGATATGTCCCCTCCTATCTCTTTTTGGTATTTTTCAAAATCGCCGGTTACATTCAGGACATCATCATGGATCTGGAATGCTGCTCCGATGTTTTCACCAAATTCCCTGAAATTCAGATTGTTGTTGCCTCCGAACAATGCTCCAAGCTCGCATGAGAGCCCTATCAGCGCAGATGTCTTGCCGCCGATCATCTGGAAATACTCCTCCTCTGAGACATCGAATTTATCCGACTGTATCCATGAGATTTCAATTCCCTGGCCGTCAACCACTTTCTTGAATGCGTTTGCATAGAGCCTCTGCAGCTCAAGGAGCTTTTTTGGCTCAAGATCAAGGGAAACGATTTTTTTCCAGATCAGAGTGTAGAGGGCATCGCCTGAATTCAGTGCCATTGGAAGCCCGTGAGTAATGTGAAGGGTTGGCTTTCCGCGCCTGAACTGCGAATCATCCTCGATATCGTCGTGGATCAGAGTGAAGTTATGGAAGAGCTCGATGATTGCCGCAGCTTCGGTGACTGATTCATATTTGCCGCCGGTTGCCCCGCATGTGAGAAGAGCTAGCATCGGGCGGATTCTCTTTCCGCCGCGCATGACATAAGGAGCAAGAAGGCCATAGATCCTCTCATCTTCTGCATTGAGAGTATTTTGCATCAATTCCTCTATGCTCGATAAATGTGACCTTATCTGAGGGCAATCCATAAACTAACCTTGTGCAAAGAGCTATTTAAAGCCTTTTTGAATGCCCGCACTGGCACTTTATACGAAGGCATTCGTTCTTCTTATCATAAGTGACATTTATTGTCTTTCCAGGAATCCAGACAACGCAGCATTTCTTGCAAAAGCTGTTTTTTAGTTCTTTTGGAAGGCGCACCTTGTGTTTTTTGATCAGATCCAGTGCCATCTTGACGTATCTGGATGAGCGTGCGGGGCTCTTGGGATCGTACGTCTTCTGGGCTGTGCGCACCAAATCAGTTATCGAAGAGCGGACACTCGATTTAATAACCTTCTTGCGCCTATTGTCCATGCAGATGGTACGATGGAAAATATTATAACAGATTACTTTATTGATCCGATTTGGGATAAAACAGGGTATAATGTGGTAAATACCCTTGTATATGCGATAATTGCCATTGGAGCTGTTTATATAATTAACAGGATTCTCAAGGGAAAGATCGCAATAGATGAGAATTTTGTCAAGAGCATACTCGCATTTGTCCTGCTGGGCTCAACACTTCGCAGCCTCACAGACGCAATTGACAATAATGTTTTCCAGGCAGTCTCGCCCATCCATCAATTGGTGCTCGATAGCGGGATCTATGCATACGGCTATCTTACCGTAAGCCCGGGCATATACCTGGTTACTGCAGCGCTCCTGTTTATTTCAATGGCCATATTGCACAGGATAAAGAGGATGGAGCTACTCGCATGGGTCGGTATTGCCCTCTGGCTTCCGCATTTCCTATTGCTTCTTCCGTTTATGGAGTACCTTGTCTATTCCCTTCCCATATTCATACTTGCAGCCATTCCAGCATATATTGCATACAGGTATTGCAAGGACAAGATATATTCAGCAGTCGTTGCAGGCCAGGCTCTTGATGGTGCAGCAACATTTTTCGTGATAGACTTTTTCTCGGATATTTCAGGAATCCAGTACTTTGAGCAGCATGTGTTTTCTGCTGCAATCGGGAATATCGGCGGAACATTCTTTGTGTTCTATCTGGTCAAATGCGCAATTGCATTTGCGGCAATACATGTTCTTCGGGGAGAGAAGATGGACCAGGAAGACAAATATTTCATTGCAATTGTCCTGATGATCATGGGCTTTGCGCCTGGAATCCGGGACATACTTAGGATGGTGCTTGGAGCATGAAGGAATTTATGGAAAAGGCAATTCAGGTTGCCCGGAAGGGATTTTCAAAGGGGAATTCCCCGTTTGGAGCATGCATTGTGAAAAACGGGAAAGTTGTCGCTGTTGCACACAACACTGTTTTGGAAAAGCATGATTCGACAAACCATGCTGAGATAAATGCAATCCGCAAGGCATGCAAAAAGCTGGGGACTTTTGACCTCTCTGGCTGCGCAATATATTCTACTACTGAGCCCTGCCCCATGTGCTTTTCAGCAATCCACTGGGCAAGGATCGGGGCAATCGTCTATGGCACAAATATTTCAGATGTCAAGAAACTTGGATTTTCAGAGCTTACGATAAGCTGCCAGATGATGAAAAGACAGGGCAGATCAAAGGTTAAGATCAAGGGAGACTTCATGCGAGAAGAATGCATGGATCTTCTCAAGGAATGGAAAAGAAAACTTGGAAAAACCTACTGATCATAATGCCATGATAATCAATAACAGGAATATCTGCTAGTTTTACTCAGGTTTTGCATAAAATTCGGAAATAACTTTAATTAACTAGTTTTGTCGTAGTTTTCATATTATCATGGCAATTTATGAGGTAGACCAGAATGAGACAGATACCTAAAGATAAAAGAACAGAGCCAGCAAGAAGCAGCAGAGAACCCCTTGGTGAAGGACCGCAAAATGATGCTCCTGTTTCCAAGAGGACAATGTTCCTGAGCAGCATGAGCGATGAGGACATCATTAGTGTTGCAAGAAAGGTGATGAAAGAGAAAAGGTTGCACACACGGGCAGAATTGCGCAAATACAATCCCATAGTATATGAGGCTGTGAAAAGAAGGGGGCTGGTTTCCGAAGTAGGATTCGAAGATAAAGCAAAGGAGAACAAGCCAGTGAAAGAAGAAGGGGCTTAGAATCCCATGAGAAGACTGCAGAAGCCTCCAGTTGCAGAAGCAAAGACTTCTGAAAAAGAACCCCTAGCCGAAGGCCTGCAGGTTAGAGTACCAAAAGATTCTTCTGGAAGAAGATTATGGAGTAAAATGAGCGATAGGGAGATTGTCGAGTATGCAAGAGAAGTGATAGGGAAAAAGGGGATAAATAGAAGAAATGATTTGAAAAAAAATGACCGGGGATTACATCTTGTTTTGAATGAAAGAGAATTGTTTGGAGAAGTTGGATTTGGAAAAAAACAAAAAAAGGCAAGATTATGGAAAGGGATGAAGGATGAGGATATTGTTGAGCTTGCAAGGAAATTAATGAAAGAGAAGAATATATGTACGAGACGGGATTTGCATCATGAAGAT
>CAZYZZ010000008.1:13721-20452 GCA_964651995.1 Microcaldota archaeon | reverse complement strand
TTTGGTTTTTGGGCCCAGAGTTTTCCAAACAGAAATCCTTTTCATTTTTGGAAAACGCTATTGAAAAACAATTGCGAGAGAATTATTCTTCATTCTCATCCAGTATTATCTTGGCATCTGAATATGCAAACGGCTTTTCAAGAGCGCCTGTAAATCCATGCTCAGTAGGGTTTTTCATAACATCATGGTCAGATTCGCCGCTAACTGCAAATATCTTGACATCAGGATCAAGTTCTCGGATTTCAAGTGCTGCCTGAGCCCCACCCATATGCTCCTCAGGAATATTAAGATCAAGGAGTATTGCTGTGATGGGCCTGCCATCTGCTTTTGCTGCCATCACTGCTGCAATTGCATCTTCGCCATTTGCAACCTTGGTAACATGCAGTCCCAGTTTGGTGAATATCTTTCCCATTACAGTGCTGACATCAACAGAATCATCCATGATCAGGATCCTGCCATGCTCTTCTGCTGCGCCTGGTGATGGATCTGATTGAGGCTCAAACACTGCGATTTTTTCCAGGGTGCCGATTGCAGAGCCTATTGTTTGGCGCGCCTCAGGTGCATTTGAAAGATCATCAGCTGCAAGCTCCAGGTTTGATATGGCAGCAGAGAGCAGATCCCTCATCTGCGCTACTTCTGGCGAGATCTGGCTTTTGAGTGAAGCTCTCTGTATCTGTGCAAATAGATCTGTCAGGTCATTTGTGGCAAGACACAGTTCTTCTGACTGCTTATCACCCTCATAAGCCATAACATCACCAAGTCTTGAGACGATAGGCGGAACCTGCGGTGAAATTAATTCAAGAAGTTCACGTGAAGGCCCGTCGATCTGGCTGGTGCGGTCAGCAGCTGTTCTTTTTGTAGGAAGACGGGTGAGGCGGTCTATGACATTGAGCATCTCTGCCATGTCATCAGGATTCTGCAGGGCAACATTCCTTATGTATGAAGTCTCATCGCTTCTCAGGTCTGGCGGAATGAACAGATCTGCAGGAACCCAGTATGGGATTGGGAATTTGTATTTGATACATTCCCTTGCAATTTCTGCTGCCTGCGAAGGGGAATCAGGACCCTGGTAGCTTTGATAATCATCAAAGCTGAAGAGAACATAGAATGCACCGAGGTTGTCCCTGTTAAGCTGAGAACCATTTAACAGGGCAGGATGCAGATGTATCGGACGGCCCGCGTTCTGCAAAGACAGGACTCCTTCTGCAAATCTGACTGTTCTTGATGATGATTCTCTTCGCATAAATTCCTTATGGGCATCATAGCGAAGGTCTTCACGCTCAACCAGTCCAGGATATGTCTTTTCTGCAAACTCCCTCCACTCAAGATCATTTGAAATGTCTGCAAGATCCAGTTTCCCTGATGGAGTCTGTGGAATTCTTGGAAGGGAATTTATAAGCAGCTTGAAGTGAGGAACTGACTTTCCAGAGCCATCCTTGATATCCCTTATTTCAATGATTCCTGCTTTTTGAAGACGCTCTGCAATCTCCTGGATGTTTTCCCTGGTTACTGCAAACTTATAGGCAGAGAGGGTATCTACTGCAAGATTTTCAACCATCCTTGTAACTCTTTTTACAGAGTAATGGCCATCGACATTTTCATAATCCGAGGAAGGCAGATCCTGAAGGACCTTTAGCACAGTTGCAATAGGAGCAAGCTCCTCTTCAACCGGACTGTGGAGATTTATTGAAGTATAAAGCTTTGCAAGGGCCCTTTGGGTATCCATTGGAACAGTACCAAGGGCAATCCCTTCGATTGCATTCATCAAAAGGAAGAAGTCATGCCTTTCTTTAGGATGGAGCCTCTCTTCCCATCGGATTCTGGCATATCCGACACGCTGGCCTGGCATGGCAAGCATTTTTGAGAAGCTGCACATGTCAATGATTGGTACAAACAAGCCCTCGCCGTTCTGAAGCCTTATTGCTCTTTGGATCGGATCAATTCGATTTAGTCTCTGGGGCCTGAAGTGTTCATAAATAGTGTCTGCAACAACAAGAATAGGGTGTCCATACTGCTTCATCTTGCGCCCGACAATCCGAAGCATTTCATCGAATTTTTCTGGATGCATTGCAACCGGAAGCGGGTTTCCAACAGTTGCGAAGATAACACCTCGGGTGTTTTTATCAATGCTGTTTTCAAAGCTTGCAAGATCAACCTGCCCGTCTTCTTTTATATCACAGACCTTGACCCGTCCCTGCGCTCCATAAACGCTTGCCATGTGCGAAACATATGTCCAGAGAGGAACAACCACGTTATCCCTTACAGAACAGCGGTCAGATTCAGTTTGAAGAATCTTCTGGACAGATAAGAATTCCGGAAGCACCAATGATGGATCAACAGAGCCGCTTGAGAGTTTTTCGATTGATGCTTTGACTATATCCAGTGCAGGAGCAAGGCTGGGCTGCGATGGCGGCAGTAGGAATGACTGGCAGATAAGCTTGAGAGCCCCTGCAACTCCAGGAGTTATATAAACCTGGACTTTGTCTACAGGGATTTTCTTTGGAGCGCCTCTCCATCCGGCTGCAAGGATTTCCTTCAAATCGGAATCACCAGCAAGGCAATAGCTTGTAAATGTCGTTGGATCCTCTTCAAGGGAGAAGATACGGCCCTTGTGGCGGAAAAAACCTTCATATGGACCAAGTCCGTATCTGACGGGATCTCCCCAGTTACCATAAATTATTCTTCTTGATTTGTCTCCCTTGTGTGGACCTACAACAGCATCAACGTCGGTTCCGCCAATGTTTGTAATTGACATTTGCGCAGCATCTTCCCCGCGGTCTTTGTACCTGGCAGAGTGGAAAACTTTTGGTGCTGCCCTCTCTACTTTTTTTGAAGCGTCCTTGGATAATCTTAATTTTTCTGTCATTTGTATCACATTTTAAACATTTTTAATTTCTCAATAACCTCAGTTGCAAGCCTCTCTGTTGAGCTGACCGAACTGTCAGCCTCATGAGGAGTTGCAATTACTCTTGGATGGACTGCAAACCTGCTTGTAATGTCATCTGGTTTAGAGCCAACCCAAAGCGAGGTATCATTTGGAAGAACATCTGTTGCATAAAGCGAGATGCTTCCGCTTTCAATAGCACCATAGAGTGCTTCGCTGTCAATAATCTTATCCCGAGTAACATTTACCAGCACCCTTGAGTCAGACTGGCCAAGGCCTGCTATGACAGAAGCGCTGAGCATGTTGGTTGTCTCTGGAGTAAGGGGAAGTGCAACAAAGATAAACTCTGCATCTGAAATCGCATCCTGAAGGCGAGAAGCAAAATTGATTCCAAGTTCAGTAAGCTCGGGCTTTTCAGTTCTGCTAAATACAGTTACGTCGCACCCAAAGCCAAGCTTTGCGATCTCAGCAATCCTGTATCCTATTCTTCCTGCTCCAAGCACTGCTACTTTTGAACCTGAAAACTCATAGGCAGGCATACTGAGAGTCCTCGCATCTATCCTGGATCCGCCGATAATCGGATAGGATTCATCATTGAGAAAAATAATCTCACTGTTTCTGCTTATTTCAGAACAACGATAATAGCTTTGACTAAGTGAACAGTTTGGAGTAAAAACTGAAACATGAGAACCAAAACCGGATTGCAATGCTTCTGCAAGCTTTCCTGCAGAATCACTCTCTCCGACTATTCCGATCTTGCTGCCAAGAAGCTCCTGGTTGGACCAGGGCTCATTGTGCCTTCCAATTACAGATGGCCCATAATCATATGCCTTTGCACGTTCAATGCTTTGTGCAAGCTGGCGGATGCGAAAGAGTATCTGTGCAACTGCAGGCTCAACTGAGGAATCAGAAAGATTGGTAAATACCAACTGGCCGGAAGAAAGATCCGGAAGGGAGGAATTCCTGTATGATCCTCGCATCGCAAGTGCAATGGCATGCTCGGCAACTGAATTAGAACAATAAGAGGGGCATGTCTCAATCTGAAGGCCGAGATTTTCCACTGCATCCATGTCAATGTGATCAGTTCCGACAGTCATGGTAAGGATGCCGCGCTTTGGCCTGTGCTCGCTGAGAAAAGGAGCCTTGAGGTTAAATGACCATTTGTTTAGCCATACATCTGCATCTCTCCTGGCATTCCTGGCATTCAGGCGCATAGGTTCATCTGACAGTACAGTAAAACCTGATCGATTGAGCCGTTCTGTGAGCGTCTTCAATGGCGCTCTGGCTAAATCATATACTGCCACCCTCAACTTCTTGGTCATATATATACACTTCTTGCAATAAAGATTTTTAAACAGATGCTCGGAACACAATATCAGACAAAAAATCACAAAAAATAATATAAAAAAAGGCAAAAAAATAGTGAAATTCACAATAAAACCAATGAAAATAGAATAATCGGATCAAAAAAATACAGAAAAAGATTTACAGAAGGATTATGTTCTCTCCAGTAGGGCCAAAAGCAGGCTTTATATTCTTTTCCTACTACCATTACAACAACTAATTGTCGAATAGACACTGTGATAAATATATAATGGTAAAATCGGTGAAATTTTATGGCACGAAAGGAAGTTGTAGTCGAAGAAGTACAAAAGTTGATGGAAAATTCAGTCAACATCAGAAATGTTGCAATTGTTGCCCACGTTGATCATGGTAAAACAACCCTAACAGACAGCCTTGTTGCACGTGCAGGCCTTATCAGCAAAGAGCTTGCAGGCGCTCAGAGGATGATGGACTTTGATGAGCAGGAAGCAGCCCGAGGAATCACAATCAAATCAGCAAACATTTCCCTCGGTTTCAAGTTCGAAGACCAGGACTATCTGATTAACCTTATCGACACTCCAGGACACGTTGACTTTGGTTTCCATGTTGTCCGTGCTATGAGAGCAGTTGATGGTGTCTGTCTTGTTATTGATGCTGTTGAGGGAGTTATGCCCCAGACAGAAACAAACCTCAGGCAGGCACTTAAGGAGAGGGCAAAACCAATTCTGTTCATTAACAAAGTTGACAGGCTCATTAACGAGCTGAAGCTTGATTCTGCTGCAATGCAGGAGAAATTCGTAAAAATCATCACGCAGGTAAACAAGATCATTGCAGCAAATGCCCCGCCAGACAAGAAAGATGACTGGCTCATCGGCGTGGAAAAAGGAAACGTTGCATTCGGTACTGCATACAACAAATGGGCTCTTTCAATTACTTCAATGAAAAGATTCAACATCACATTCAAGGACATCTATGACAAATGCAGAGAGGAAGACCACAAATTCCTGGTTGAAAAAAGTCCTCTTGATGATGTTCTTCTTGAGATGGTAATCAAGCATCTTCCAAGCCCAAAGATTGCACAGGAATACAGAACGCCGGTTCTTTGGAAAGGCGGAGATCTTGAAAGCGATGAAGGAAAAAGCATGATTGCATGTGATCCTACCGGAAAGCCAGTTGGTGTTGTTTTCGGTGTTGTCTATGATGAGCATGCCGGAGAAGTTGCAGTTGCACGTATCTTTTCTGGAACAATAGAAAAAGGAACTGAACTCTATATCGCATCACTTAAGAAAAGCGCAAAAGTCCAGCAGATTGGTATCTTCATGGGACAGGAGAGGGTTGCTGCAGACAGAATCCGTGCAGGAAACATCGGAGCTCTTGTCGGACTCAAGGATGTATATGTAGGAGAAACTGTTTCTGCAAGGGAAATTACTCCATTTGAGCAGATCAAACACTATTCAGAGCCAGTCATTACAAAATCCATCGAAGTAAAGGAGCAGAAAGATCTTCCAAAGCTTATTGAAGCGCTTCGAAGCATTTCGAAGGAAGACCCTACAATCAAAGTTTCGCTCAACCAGGATACAGGAGAGCACCTTGTGAGCGGAAATGGAGAGCTTCATCTTGAGATTATTGAATATAAGATCGAGAAGGAAAAGAACATTCCGATCATCACATCGCCCCCAATTGTACTTTATTCTGAAACAATCAAAGGAAAAGGCGGTCCGGTTGAAGGAAAATCTCCAAACAAGCACAACAGGCTCAAGATTACTGTTGAGGCAATGGGCCCGGAACTTCTTGAAGCACTTCAGAAGGGAGAGATTGCAGATGGAAAGCCAAAGGTCAGAGAGGATTATGAAAAACTCATTGAATTTGGTCTTGAGCGTGAAGAGGCTAGAAAAGTCTACGACATATATCAGGGAAACATGTTCATCAATGCAACCAAGGGTATCCAGTACCTGAATGAAGTTGAAGAGCTTATGATCCAGGGT
Source organism: Microcaldota archaeon (assembly GCA_964651995.1). Lineage (GTDB taxonomy): Archaea > Micrarchaeota > Micrarchaeia > Anstonellales > Bilamarchaeaceae > Bilamarchaeum. The sequence goes on along the minus strand of CAZYZZ010000008.1, from coordinate 14,260 downwards.
TTCAGAGAATGTATGAACCAGGGACCAAAAGCAAAGGAAAAGGTTACTGGAGTCATTGTAAGGCTTGTTGATGCTACTTTGCATGAAGATAACATCCACAGAGGTCCTGCACAGATGCTTCCAACAATCAGAAGACCTATCTATGCATGTATGATCCAGGCAGAAATTGCACTGCTCGAACCAAAGCAAAAGGTCCTGATCAACACGCTTGGAGAATATTCCGGAGAGGTCATCAACATGACAAACGGAAGGCGTGGTGTTCTTGAGGGAATGGAGCAGGAAGGAGAAAATGCAGTCATTACAACTGTCCTTCCGGTTGCTGAGATGTTTGGATTTGCAAACGACCTTCGAGGAGCAACTCAGGGCAGGGCAATCTGGTATCAGGAGTATGCAGGATACCACCAGGTTCCAAGAGACCTTACAGAAAAGATAATCAGGCAGATCAGAGAGAGAAAAGGCGAAAAGCCAGAGCCTCCTGACGCAGCCTTCTTTATGGATTAAGTTTTTAAATTTTCTCTTCTTTTTTCTTCCACGGCCTA
>CAZYZZ010000008.1:6426-13621 GCA_964651995.1 Microcaldota archaeon | reverse complement strand
CCTTCTTTATGGATTAAGTTTTTAAATTTTCTCTTCTTTTTTCTTCCACGGCCTATATTTCATGCACACTAGGTTACCTTTATAAACACATCTGGATAAAAGTGGGTTAATAAAGTAAAACGTGGCGACCATGGAAACACAACAAATTGCGAAGAAGCCAGATAAGGGCATACCCAAGGTTAATGGTTTTCCTATCAAAAAAGCTCTTGATGGGAAAGGACTGAAAGAAGAAGGAATTAGGCTGGCAACACATATCAGGGAAGTCAAATCCCCGAAGCTCAGCCCGTCTGAGATCTGGGATAAAGTAGATGCAAAAGAGCCATCAAGAATTTATGCAATGGCAGAGGATCTGCTTGGCAAGAGCAACTACTCTGCTTTGGATGTTGATGATTTCTGCCTTCAGATCAAGCAGTTCCAAGGCGATGAGGAATTCGGATACAAGGCAGGACTGATTATAAGTGCAATGATCAATTCAGGAACAGATGACGGATATACCATTGACACCAGAATTTACAATAAAAGACTGGCAATGCTTGGATTTCGGAATGTCAAGCATGTTACGGTAATGGGAGAGCCTGGAGAGGGATTTGCAACTGAAATGAGAGAAGGGATCATTACTGTCGAAGGAGACGTGCATGGCAGTGTCGGAACCAAGATGAGCGGCGGAGATGTCTATGTTGAGAAGAATGCCTATGGCCATGTCGGATCAGATATGGAAGGCGGAATGATCCGCATCTTTGGAAACGTTGGCACCATGGCACACTTGTGCATAGTCAATGATGGAACGCCATATCGAAAGATCCTGATCGGAGATGCATCAATGATCGTCGGAGGCAGGATGAAAGGTGGAACAATCCATGTCGATGGATTTGGCGGCTCCTTGATTGGCCTTTTGCAGGAAGGAGGAGTGATCACTGTTGGATTTGGCGGAAGCTACGTAGGTCCAAAGAGATCTGGCGGAGTGATCATCATACGGAAAGATCTTGAGAACATTCTCGGCAAGCCAGGAAGCGGCGGAGAGACATTTGTAGGAGATAAACAAATCCATCCGTTTGTAAAAAGTGACAAGGACGAAACACTAACTGACCTCATAGATGCATGGATGCTATTGAGGTTTGACAATTATGACATTGAAGGAAGCTACAATGAAGTTCTTGGAATGGCAGAGGCTTTAGAGTACACTGGTAGAGACCTTCTGCGATTTAGCATAGCAATGGAGCAATTCCAGAGCGATCATATGTTTGGCAGGAAGGCAGGGGTATTTCTCAGCGCACTTGTAAATAGCGGAGGAAATATATTCCACACATTTGATTTCACAAGACTTAGCAAAAGAGTCAGCATGCTTGGATACAGGTGTAATTCGATCATCAGGGTACTGGGAGATCTTGGATCCCATACTGCACTTGAGATGCAGGATGATGGACTTATGATTGTTGAGGGGTCTGCCGGATATGGAGCTGGCGCATGGAAACAGGGTGGCGCTCTTATAATTACTGGTAATGCAGGAGATTTCATTGGCCTTGGTATGGACGGCGGATACGTAGAAGTATTTGGAACTGCCGGAGCCAACATAGGCCAGAGCATGAGATCAGGAGATATATATCTTGAAGCAGGCTATGGAACAGTTGGAACTATCCAGGGCGGAATGATACAGGCAAAAGACAGAATCCTAATTAGGAAATAATTTTCCTTTTTCTAATTCACGAAGAACATTGTCACGGTAGCGTTTGGTTTCAAAAGAACCAGTTTCAAAGATTAGTCTGCTTATTCTCCCTGGCCCGTCCACAAGTGCAAGGGCATCAATGCATTCCTTCCTGACATCCTCATGCTCTGATGAAACTGCATAGAACTCAAGAAGATCAAGCAATCGTTTTGAGAGAACAGGATCATTGGAAGAAGCAAGGCATATCACGCCAAGGCCGCGCACTGCCATTGTGCGGACATCGGATTTGTCATTATCAAGTGCAAAGATTAGCATTGCAGAAGAGTCTTCGCCCCGAAGATGATCTGGATCCAGTTTCTTGTCTGAGAGGCGATCTGGAATTTTAATCCTGGTCTTGCTGTCGCGGGTTTTTCTTTTCATAATAATGTGTTAATAAACGGAAGATTATAAAAGACTATTTGCTGGCAAAAAGTCCCTGGAGGCGTTTGGAATACTTGATAGATTTGAAGCCAACTTCGAGAAGTCTTTTCTCAACTTCCTTTTCTATGTTGCGGCCTTTTTTCTTTCCAAGAGAGCCGACATAATGGAAAATACGCCCGCCCTTTTTGCAAACCCGGAACATTTCCTTGTAAAATTCAGTGGAATAGAGATCAGGAGCATGCGAGAACCTTGGCGGATCATGTATGATAAAAGAAAATGTAGATGCAGAGAATGTTTTTACCAGCTCTGCTGCGCTGCCGCGCATGAGGACTATTTTCTTGTTCTTGAACAGCGGCTCTCCAAGAGGGTTCCATTGTGCAAGGTTGATTACAGCTTCTGAAATCTCGCATGTTATGACAGATTCAACTGAATTCTTCTTTGCAGCTGCAATTGCAGTGTATCCAAGGCCCATGCATGTATCAAGAACAGAATGCTCGCCTGAAGAGGGGATCTTCAGCTCCCTGACAATTTCCTTTGAATAGTCAAGAGGACTGTTAAAATCCTTTACAAGGTGCATCCGAAGCCCGTCGATCTCAAGGATCGGAACATCATTGTAGAGCTTGAGCTTGTAATAGTGGCCGTCAAAAAGGCCAAGCTTCATGCTGTCGCTTCCGATTTCTGCATAAATGAAATTGCCGTCAGTGGTATAAGTGATGTTCCCATCGCTGCTCTTGCAATAGAACTTCTTTTTTGCCATTTGGATTACCGAAGATCAATAACTTCCTTGCCCATAAAGTCCTGGAGAACTTTTGGGATCAGGACCTGTCCGTCTTCCTGGTGGTTTTCAAGAACTGCAATAAGGGTCCTTCCAACTGCAAGGCCGCTTCCGTTCAATGTATGGACATATTCCAGGTGGCCTCCTGCACGGAATTTTATATTGGATCGGCGGGCCTGGAAATCAGTGAAGTTTGAGCAGGATGAGACTTCACGGTAGCGGTCCTGTGAAGGGATCCATGCTTCAAGATCATATGTTTTTGCAGCTCCAAAGCCAAGGTCTCCTGTGCACAGCTCTATTACCCTGTATGGGACTTCAAGAAGCTCAAGAATCCTCTCTGCATCTTTTGTCAGGGCCTCAAGTTCCTGGAAGCTCGTGTTTGGATGGGAAAACTTGACAAGCTCGATCTTGTTAAACTGGTGCTGGCGGATAAGGCCTTTGATGTCTTTTCCATATGCTCCTGCCTCTCTCCTGAAGCAGGGAGTGTATGCAGTGACCTTGACAGGAAGGTTCTTCTCTTCAAGAACCTCGCCGGAATAAAGATTTGTAAGCGGAACTTCTGCAGTTGGGATAAGCCAGAGATCCTCATCGCACTTGTAGAGGTCGTTTTCAAATTTTGGAAGCTGGCCTGTTCCTGTCATTGTTTTTGTATTTACAAGATATGGAGGCGCAACTTCGAGATAGCCTCTTGAAGTCTGTACAGAAAGCATGAAGTTGATAAGTGCGCGCTCAAGCTTTGCAATATCGCCGTATAAAACGCAGAACCTGTGGCGGGCAAGCTTCACACCCCTCTCATGATCAATCAAACCTGTCTTCTGCCCAAGGTCAAAATGTGAGAGCACATCCTTTGATGTCTTGCTAGGCTCGCCCCATTTTCGAAGCTCAGGATTGTCCTGCTCTGTTTTGCCATGGGGAACCGAATCATCAGGGATATTTGGAAGATACAATAGTTCGTCCTTGATCTTCTCTTCAAGGGTGTCTGTTTCAAGTGTCAGTGTTTTTATCTTGCTGCTGATTTCAGTTGATCGCGCAAGAAGATCATCAGCAGATTCCCCTGCCTTTTTCGCTTCTGCAATCTGAGGGCCGAGCTTATTTCTCTCTGCGCGAAGCTCATCCTCTTCTTTCTTGACCTTGCGCCAGGAGAGATCATGGTCCTTGATTCTTTTGAGCGCATCTGTAGCCTCGCCCTCATAATGCCTGATTCGAAGCGACTGCTCGACTTTTTCGATATTGTCGCGGATTAGTTTTATATCAAGCATATGATCATCCAAGTAGTTTTTCAAACTGTGCAACTGCTTCTTCAAGCTTTCCCTGCCTGTTGAAGATTATCACAGCAGGCGCTCCTGTTGCAGCGCTGTATGTTGCGAGAAATGCACGGTTCATATTGTCATGAAGCGCAACATCATCAGAATCCCTTTTCCTTGTAGGGTCTTCTGCCCTCCGCTTTGCAACTTCATCGACATCAGCAGTGATAAGGACAAGAGAATCCACTTTAAGCATCTTGAGATAATCAAGTGGAAGTCCGGGGAAAAATCCTGATGGAGTATTCACTGAGCAGTGAGTGTCAAGAATCACCTTCCCGTCCATTTTAGCAAGCCTTTCATAGACCATTTTCTGTGCCTGCTTCTGCTTTTCGATTGGAATCTTCCTCATATCATCGCGGTCTTTTATTCCAAACTGCTCTTTTTCGATCTCGAACATGAGATCGCCATAATTGACAAGCTCATAATCAGACTTTACATTCTTCAACACAGTAGTTTTTCCAGCTCCAGGAAGACCCATTGCAATTATCATATCAAAACCCTCTTTATTCTATAATTTCTCCAAACAGCGAATTTTGGTCCGCATCAACTATTTTCACTCTTACTTTTTCACCAAGCTTTCCCTTAAATTCCGGGACAACCACCTGCTGGTAGTAGATATTCCTTCCTCTAAAATCAGGGTAGCTTTCAGTGATCAATATAGTATATTCTCTACCTATTAAAGTTCTTCTGCTTTGAGAGCGTATCTCGTGGGAGAGGGCTGCTGTTTCCCTGCTTCTTTGCTTTAGCTCCTGGGTCGGGATCTGCTTGAGCCTTTGTGCTACTGTCCCGGGCCTTGGGCTGAACCTGGATATGTTTATGATGTCAGGGCGGACATTTCGAAGAAGGGTCAGGGTCTTTTCAAAATCATCTCTTGTTTCAGTCGGATAGCCCACAATGATATCTGTTGATATGACAAATTCCGGAAATTCCGTTCGAAGGGCAGCTGCAATGTCCACAAAGTCGGATACAGTGTGGTCCCTGTTCATCTCACGGACAACTTTTTCAGAGCCTGCCTGGACAGGAATATGAAGGAACTTGTAGAATTTCCTGTTTTTGAAGATTCTGATAATGTCGGGGAGCATCTGCTTTGCATGGTTTGGATTGAGCATTCCAAGTCGGATGAAGTATTCTTCTTCGGCCCTGGTGCTGCTGTCGTCCTTGATTATAAGGTCAAGCAGCTCGATGAGATTGGTTTTGATATCGCGCCCATATGCTCCCGAGTCCATGCTGGTTAGCTGGATCTCGCGGGCGCCTGCACGGACGCTTTTGTTGATCCAGCTCGCGATTGTCTTTGGATAGTAGCTTCGAAGATAAGGTCTTGAGAGCTTGGTCTGGCAGAAATTGCACGATGAGAGGCAGCCGTCATTGATTGGAACCCTCATGATAGGTGCTGTGAGAAGCTTTGGAAGAGGATCCTTGCTCTCTGGTTTCTTGTAGATGGTTGCCTTCCCAAGAAGGGCATCTTCTATTGCATCATTTATTGAATTTAGAGAAGAAGTTCCGACAATAGGAGCCTTTGGAGCGAATTTGCGGATCCTCTCTGCATCCATGCAGCCGCAGACAACAAACTTTTTGGAAAGAGATTCGATTTTTGAAAAGATCTTATTCTCAGTTGTGCCTTTCACAGTGCAGGTATTGAGGATTACGAGGTCCGACTCGTCTTCATTGAGGACGACCTGGTGCCTCTCCTGTACCAGTGCCCTGAGTATGTCACTATCAGCCTGATTCAAAGTGCAGCCATAAGTCTCAATAAAAACCCGGACCACTGCTATCCTCCGCCAAACAACCTGCTCAGTGTCGGATTGCTGTCAAGAGCCTTCATCTGCTCTAGCTGTTCATACATCCTGTGCAGGATACCTACGGTAAGAAGTATTCCGGTTCCGGTACCAAGTGCTCCGGTAAGGTCGGCGATGCCTGCGAGAAGACCAACAGAAAATGAACCCATGACAGTGAGGGGGAATATGTGCTTGTTCAGTATTGTCTCAAGCATTCTCGGATCCCTTCTGAATCCGGGAATCTGTATTCCTGAATCTGAAAGCTGGCCTGCAACGCTCTTTGCATCCATGTTGGATGTCTCGACCCAGAACAGACCGAACACAACTGATACAAGAGAGAGCACGATGATATAGACAAGAGCATGAACCCACTCGGGAATACCCAGGACAGGAGTATGTCCTCCTGAAACCAGGTTCCACTGCGCTACAGTGCCACCGGCTCCTGCATAGAGCGGAGTAAACAGATATAGGATACCGTCACGAAGCTGGCCGTTCTGATCAACATAGCCGATCAGAGGAATGAATCCGTGCTTGTCAAAATCATATCCAGCTCCGATATCATTGAACTGCTCATGCGCTTCTCCTGTTGACTGGTCTGCCCAGTACTGGCCTGCAAGGACACCGCCGGAAAACAGCTGGATGTTCATGATAAGCGCAGCGGCAAATATGACCGGGATATTCGAAACATAGAAGAATTTGAGCGGAAGCTTTGGAACCATTCCGCGGACCCTCTGGAAAGCAATAGGGATTTCAACCTTCACACCTTCTGCATATACAACTGCCAGGAAAACCAGCATTGTAAATACAAATGGAAGCAGCACAAGCAGCGCGTTTGGAAGCGCTTCTGCCCCTCCGCCCGATATTGTTTCGATTACTCCCTGCGGACCGAATACGAGTGCTATTACTCCTGCAAATACTGCAAAGGAAACACCTGCTGCAATGAAGAGACTGATACCGCTGCCGATTCCGTACTTTGTTACGATCTCATCCAGGAAAAGGATAAGGATTGAACCTGCTGTAATCTGCAGCACCACAAGCGCCATCACCACCATCGGAGATAAGCCTGCAACGGGAGCGATAGGAACGATCTGGGTAAATACAACGAATATGATAGCCTCTGCAAGAGCAAGAAGTATTGCAAGGACCTTCTGCGTCTCTGCAAATTTTATCTTGTCTTTCTTGTCCTTGAGATTCAGGTCAATGAGGCCTGCACCTACGAAAAGCTGCAGGAAAATGCTCGATAGAACAAGAGGACCGA
>CAZYZZ010000008.1:0-6326 GCA_964651995.1 Microcaldota archaeon | reverse complement strand
AGGCCTGCACCTACGAAAAGCTGCAGGAAAATGCTCGATAGAACAAGAGGACCGATACCGGTAGTAAGAAGACTTCCGATATTAGCTGCAGTAATGGTCTGCAGGAAGTCGACTCCGCCGGTAGTATGAGGAACACCAAACACTGTGGTCTGGTACATCATGAAATAAAGGACAAGAGCAAGTCCTGTCCAGAGCAGCTTATCGTTTGATCCAAGCGGCTTGTCAGGGCTCCTTACAGTAGGAAGAAACCTGGAGAACGAATGTATCAGATCAATTATTCCAGCCATCAGTTAACACCTTCAGGAGCCCTCAAGTTTCGAGATTTCTCCGCCGGTTTCACTAAGTTTTTTCTCAACTGCTTTGCTCCAGGAAAGTGCTTTGATCGAAAGAGGGACAGTGACATTTCCGGTTCCAAGAACCTTGCCCTTGAATACAAAATGGAATTTGTCTCCCTTCTTCTCAAGCTTTTCTGTGATTGCTTTTTGGTTTATTTCATAAAGATTTACTTTTTTGATGTTCTTTCTGTTTGGAGATGCGAAACCGCACTTGCTGAAGTACAGTGAATCAATGTTCATAGCCCAGCTCCATTTGTGCTTGTCAACACCTGCCATACCACGGCCGCCGCGATTGCCGCCTCCTCTGCGGTTTTTCGTATTTCCTCTTCCGTGAGTTCTCTTGGCAAGGTATTTGCCTTTTTGTTTCTTTTGTCTCTTCATAAAAATCACATCATTCTTGAGAGAAGCATTGTCATGTCCTCTCTCTTACCAAGATCTCCTTCTGGATAGTTTTTCTTGATATTCTTATAACCTTTTGAAGGCGGTCTTAACCTGAAGACAGGGTTCACAAAGTCTTTAAGTTTTGCCCCTGCGAAAATTTCAGATGCTGCTTTCTTGATTTCAGCTTCTTTCATTACATCTGAAAGGTCAGCTCTTCCTTTCTTTCCTCTTTTTGAAAGCAGTTTGAAGATAGTCTGCTCATCAACCTGGCCATATGCGACATAGTCCTTAACCTTCTGGATCATACCAAGGTTCTGCGGAGTATCGTCCACGATAACGCAATTGTTTGGTCGATCTAATCTAAGCATCTGGAGAGTATCTTCAACTTTATAGTTGATTTTCCTGCGACCTCTAACTCGTAAAATTGCCAATTTCATTTTACTCAGCCCTCTTGAATGTATTTAGATTATCCAGTGCCTTTGTTGTAGCAGAAGCCATGTTGTAAATGTTCTTTCCGCCGACACAGTTGCTCCAGATATCCTTGACTCCGGCAAGCAGAAGGACTTTCTTGACAACGTCATTTCCAGCAAGGCCAAGCCCTCTTGGAGCAGGCCTCAGGGTTACGACTGTACTTCCTTCCCTCCCATTGGTCTTGATCATTGAAGAGTGCTTGTTTGGACATCTGCACTCCCAACTTCCACAGCCCAGTGTAACTGAAATCATGTTCTTTTTTGCATTTTTGACTGCATAGTCCATGGCAGGCTTGATCTCGTCGCTTTTGCCAACGCCAAGGCCCACATGTCCTTTTCGGTCGCCAATGATCTTGACAACCCGGAACTTGATCCTTTTACCAGAGTCAGTAACTCTCTGCGTGATCTTTACTTCCAGTGTCTCTGACTCGAGTTCCTGGAAGATAGTATCAATGATCTCAGACTCCAGAATTGGCTTGCCTGACTTCCTGATCTCCTCAAGGGTAGTGATTTCTCCTTCCTTGACTTTCTTACCGATAATTGTCTTCGGTTCCCAATCATCTATGTTAACAGTTCTAACTTTCTCTACCATAAAAATCACCCGGTGAGTTTGGATTTAACCTCTTCAAATGCTTTCTTGTATTTGTCAGGTACAGCTGAAAGGTCTGGTATCATCGCTTCGTCAAACTTTGACTTGAGGCCTGAATCAGCAGCCCCCTGAAGTGCTGCATAGAGGACTGATCCTTTTGATGAGCCATACATTCCCACGTCCAGTACAAATTCCTTGACGCCTTTCTTCTGCGCCAGCTTGCCGGCCATAAGGCCTGCAAGATATCCGGTCCAGACATTCCTCTTTGCCGGCCACTTGTAGTCTTTTGAGAGCTGGTTGCTGCTTAGAGTAACCAGTGTCTTGTCTCCTTCTGGATGGAAATCGATAAACTGAATAACAAGACCTCTGTTGCTTCTTCGAACAACCATCCTGGTCTTGCCGCTTTTGACCAGAGCAAGTCTCTTAGCATAGTCAGTCTTGCCTTCTCTTCGTCTTCTGTAATAAACAATATAGCTTGGGCCTTTTGCTCTTGTCATTTTTTCTCACCCTCCTTCTTTGGTTCTGGTTTTTCCGGTGCTTTCTTTGCCTTTGGCTTTTTTTCCTTTTTCGGAGGCATTTCTTTTTTCGGAACTTCATAGTCCTCTGCAATAAGGCCGTTGTCCTTCAGATAAAGGAGCATTGCCCTTTTGCTCTTGAAGATTCCTCCCTTGATTTTTCCGTATATTGATCTTTTCTGTTCTTTGGCAAGAGCGCCGCTTTCAACAAGAGTTACAAGAAGCTTCCTCTGGGACCTTACTTTCTGCATCCAGAGCTTTTTGCGGTCTCCAAGGCTTCCCTTCTTTCTTCCTTTTCCCCTTCTCTTTTTTCTTGCAGTGCTGTCTCTTCCCTTGACCTTTGTTTTCTTGACTACTCCCTTGTCTATAAGACCTTTTACATCAGAGCGCGTAAGTGCTCCTTCTGCTTCCTTAAGACCGTCTTGGCTGAATTTGACCCTTCTTCTTCCAATATTGAGAATATCAGCTGCAAGTCTTCTTACTGTTGCAAGAGTCATGAACTTTCACCTCCTTTTTTCGAGGATTTCTTAGCCTTTTTCACAAATGGCTTTTTCTCCTTTGGATTGAGGACTTTCAGCTTCATCTTCTCTGCAAGATCTTCGATCTCCTTCTTCTTTTTGGCGCCAACGCCAGAAGCAATTCGAAGTGAAACTCCCTCAAGACCCTCAAGCTCTGTAACATTATTTACAAGAACTTCCCTGGTTCCGTTTGGATGAAGTCCCCTTATTGCATCCGGATTCTTGTATCCGATTGCAGGAGATGCTCCGGTCCATTCCATCCCCATTCGCTTTTTGTTGTGGGTACCGCGCGGCTTTCTCCATCTGGATTTTACCCTTGTGCGGTGACCATCATTGAGAACATTAAATTTAGGCTTGTTTTTCTTATCCATATCATTCACCTGCCGGATAGATGCCATCCTGGAATATCCTTCCGTCCTTGTCCCTGATCCTGGTTGTGGTTCTAAGGTTTGCTGCGGTCTGTCCAACAGCTTCCTTGTCCGGACCGGACACGGTTATGTTTTGTCCTTTGACATCTAGCTTAGTGCTTCCAACAAGAACTGTTTTCCTTGGCTGTCTCTCTCCAAGGAAGTTCTTGATTGTAACCTCATTTCCTTTTACCTCGATTGAAATAGGAAAGTGCGCATAGAGAACCTTGAGCTTTTTGGTAAAGCCGGTGGTCACTCCAACTGCCATGCTGTTCAAAAGGGATTCGATTGTTCCTTTCAGTGCCTTGTCTGCAGTAACGCTGATTTTGTTTCCGTCAAGCTTGATCGTTGCGTTCTTTGAGAAAACCTTTACGACTTCTCCCTGCGGTCCTTTTGCAGAAACTTTTGATCCGTCAACCTGAAATGTTACTCCGTCTGGGATTTCGATCATCATAATCACCTAGAACACATATGCCAGAAGTCTTCCGCCGGTACGGTTTTCCCTTGCATCTGCATTGGTCATTATTCCGCCAGGAGTTGAGATGATCAAAAGGCCGACATTGTATGCAGGAATGAATTCTTCCTCAGTCTTGTTCCAATCATGTCTCCTCACAGGAATCCTTGGCTTGATAACCCCGCAGTCATTGATGGTTCCCTGAAGCTCGACCTCAAAGAAGCTGTATCTGCCTTCTTTCACTTTCTTGTAGTCCTTTAGGTACTTGTGCTGTTTTAGAACCTCAAGGACCTGGCCAATGAGCTTGGTTGCCGTTACAGTACACTTATCCTGACCCACTATTTCATGGGTTTTTATTGTATTGAGAGCGTTAGCTAAATGATCAGTCATAATATCACTTCCCGTATTTTCTGAAGCCCATATACTCGCCTACTTCCCTGAAGCATCTTCTGCAGATGATCATGTCGTATTTCCTGATGAGGCCTCTTGCAGTTTCACAAATTCTGCATTTTCTTTTTCCCCTTCCTTTCATTTTTTCTTCTTTTGAGATCTTCATAAACATCACTCCAGAGTAACACCAAAGGTTGTCTTGACATATTCCATTGCCTCGTCCTTGGTGATCCTGTGGGACTTTCCTACTTTTGCAGGCTCCAGCTTTCGAAGCTGCACCCGCCTCCCTGGCCTTGTCAGTGAAACGCAAACATCAAATCCGAACATCGGCATAGATGGATCGTATTTGATTCCCGGAAAGTCGATGTACTCTGAAATTCCGAATGACAGGTTTCCCTGCTTGTCGAAATTTGAGGATTTTATCACTTTCCTCTTTGCTGTTAGTGCCTTGTCCAGAAACTCCTTTGCATCCTTGCCCCTGATAGTTACCTTGCATCCGATTGGAAGGTCCTTTCGAAGCCTGAAGGTGGGCTCTCTTCTCTTTGCTCTTGTCTCAAGTGTTTTTCTTCCTCCTGCAAGTCTGCCGAGAAGATCTCTTGCCTGGTCAAGGGTCTGGCCCGGCTCTCCAACGCCGATGTTGACAGTAACTTTTTCAATAAGTATATTTCTCACGCATACACCTCGTCATTGATAACAAAGAGATACTTTGCAACTGTGACAAACTCCCTATCGCCCTCTGAAACAAGAGCCTCCGAAGCCTGTCCTCCCTTTCTCTGGATGATCTCCTTGAGGGAAACAACAGATCCTGCGTGCTTACCGTCCATGATAAGGCATTTTGAACCGGATTCCCTCTTTATGTGGGTCTTGATCTTGGCCTTTGGAATTGAGACTACTATGCTGTCTCCGACCATGATGTGATTGTCGGCAATTATGTTTCTTCCATCATGAGAAGTGATTGTGATCTTTCCCTTTGGCTGGACGTGTTTTTTCACCACGCGGACAACCTTTGTTGAGATGTCTCCCTTCTTGAGCTCGACTGGAGTAAGCCTGCCTTTGCCATCAAGAACAATCCTGTAGTATTTGTCGTTTGCTTCAAATGAAACAACATCCATAAGACCAACCGGGAATTTCTCATCAACGCGGACTGTTCCGTCTACACGGACAAGCCTGCTGGAGAGAATCCTTCCGACTTCCCTTGAAGTCCTGACAATTTTCAGAACATCACGAATCAAAACTCCAAGCGGAATTGAATAATTGCCTGGGTGCGGTCCTGGAGATGCTTTGATCATCCACTCTCTATCTTTTTTGTCATGAATCGGAACTGGTTTTGGTACAGCGATCCTCTTCATGTGTTTTGGTGCTCCTCTTTTTCCCATATTAACATCACCTTTACTTAGCTGGTTTTACCTCGCTCTTTGGCTCTTCTGCCTTTGGCATTGGCGCCTCTGCCTTTGGCGGCGGAGCAGGTTTTGCAGGCTCAGCCTTTGCTTTTGGTGCATCTGATTTCTTTGGTGCATCCTTCTTGGCATCTGCCTTTGGCGCTTCTGCCTTCTTTGCCGGCTTAGGCTTCTCCTTCTTCATGAATATATCCTCGGAAAAGATTTCCTTCCTCTCCTTTGTTGATTCAAGTCCCATCAGCATGAGGTTGGATGCTTCAAGTGCCATCTGGACTTCCTTTCCCCTGGCAGTCTTGGAAACAACTCCCTCAACATATACCTTTCTCTTTACTGTGCTGACTTTGCTCACTTTTGCAGTCTTTCCTTTTCCAGGACCTCTCAAAACCTTGACCGAATCCCCTTTGCGAACAAGCAGGGACCTCTTCTTTGCCTTGAGCTTTGACCTGAGTTCCTTTGAAAGATGGCAGCGGAGCCTGTTTTTTCTCTTGTGAATCTTTTCACTGTGATATTTCTTTCTTTCTGTGTCTGGTTTCATCTAGACAACCCCTGCTGAAATTGCTGCTACTTTTGGGAAACGCTCTGCGATCTCCCTTGCAACTACACCTTTGATCTCGGTTCCCAGCGGAAGAAAATCGTCAGTGACAAGAACAACTGCGTTGTCCTCGAACATGATCCTCATTCCGTTTGGCCTTCTGTATTCCTTTTTCTGCCTCACGACAAGTGCCTTTACGACCTTCTTCACAAGGTCAGGTTTTCCTTTTCGTACTGAGGCAATAAGAACATCGCCAACTCCGCCATAGGGATTCCTTCTCCTTGTACCTTTGTACTTGAGAGCGCCGACAAGCCGGACGATTTTAGCGCCGCTGTTGT
>CAZYZZ010000007.1:11803-21588 GCA_964651995.1 Microcaldota archaeon | reverse complement strand
CAGGAGCGCCAGCCTGCTCAAGCAGTCCTGGAACAACACTGTTTTCAAATGCCCTGATGTCCTGTGCAAGCTGCCTGAGCTCTTCCTCTGTTACATCATCTGCAGTTTCTGCTTCACTCAATTGTTCAAGTATTTCTTCTGTTCTCTCCTGGAGTTCCTGAAGCCTTCGCTGCTGTTCTTCGGTCAGCTGCTGGCTTGATAAAAATTCTAATTGATCCTGGTATGTCTGCAAATAGTTCATTCTTCTGCTTGTGATGTTTCCATGGGCAGCGCGGTAGTCTGTTTCAATTGCACGAAGTCCAATCTGAACCTGGCCTGCAGTCATTGTTCTTGATGCATCTACAAAACCTTCAAGAGTAGTAAACAGATTTTCTCTTTGCTGCTGATTGCCCGGGTGATCATAAACTGCCCGATTGGCCATGTAGTGGTTAACTCCCTGTATCGCTCCCTCAACGCGGTGCTCTGCCCTCTCAGGACTACCCTCACTTCCTCTGAGAAACTGGGCTGCTCCAACTACTGTCTCATTAAGTCTTTCTCCTGTCTCCCCACCAACAGTTGCAGTTCTCCTGTTTAATTCAACAAGCGAATTTAATCCTGCAGCATCGCGTCTCAAAATTTCAATCTGCGCAATGGCATCCTGTCTCTCTGCCCTGTCTCTTGATCCTGCCAGTTCTATAACATATTCTGCTCTCTGGTCAAGGTCATTGATTTCCACACTCCAGTCATGTCCTGCTATGACAGGACCTTGGATTGCACCCTCTTCTCCTCTTGATCCAAAACCAGCAAATCTTTCCCTAAGGCTTCGCGCTTCCCTTGAAGCATCCCTTACTGTCATCGGCCTTGTGCCTGGTTCTCTCAGCCATTCGCTTTGCTCTCTCAATTCGCTGAGGCCCTGCTCAAGATCTGCAACTACTCTGTCCATTGGCCTTTGTCCCGGAGCGACTCTCTCTGGAACAATCGGAGCAATTGTTGTTGCTGTTGCTCCAAGATCTCCAAGCACCTGGTCTACTGGAGCCTGATCTACAGGTTGGTCCGGCCTTTCTCTTGTTGCCTGGGCCATCTAATCACTGGTGGGCATAACAGATATTAGCGAATTCGCCCAAGCGTTCTACGCGTGCATAAAAATCCATTCCTTTTCCTGGATTTTTGAGCATCTTCTTTTCCCATTGTGCAAGCGCATCATGATACCTTTTGTATTTCTTGAATTTTGGAACAAGGTCTTCTGGCTTGTCCTTTGCACTATCCCATTTTGCAATTGCAGTTTCAAGTGCAGAGAGTGCACGATTTACTTTTTGCATGGTGTCCTTTTCAATAAATTCGATGTTCTTTTCAGTAATTTTCGTTGCCCCGCCAGGTCCGCGCAATTTTTTATTTTTTTTAGAGGTAGAAGGTTTAACCATAAAAGCACCCTATCAAGCAGATAGTAATATAATATAAGAAACAATATGCAATATAAAAATGTTTTGTTTCTGGAAATTTCTTTCTAGTCGATATTTTTGTGAGGTTGTTATAAAAGAAGTATTACCGTGTAAATATCCTCCCTATTTAAAAATTACCTGGCATAATCTGATCATGGGGAAGTTCCTAAATCAAAGGGAAAGGCAAGCAATTGCAGCGCACGCAGGAGCAGTTAATTCTGTTGCTGCAGGGTTTAGATCAGCTGTTGATCACGACACAACAATTGCTCCAGCTGCCTTCAGAAATCAAGTTCTTCGGGGAATGTGGAACTTTGCATCAGTCCGATCTGCAATGAAAGAACAGATGAAAATTTTT
The DNA here is from genome assembly GCA_964651995.1 of Microcaldota archaeon. Lineage (GTDB taxonomy): Archaea > Micrarchaeota > Micrarchaeia > Anstonellales > Bilamarchaeaceae > Bilamarchaeum. The sequence continues at coordinate 19,815 of CAZYZZ010000007.1, read as the reverse complement.
GCAGGCTATGCCAAGAGCGGCAAATTCCCGGAAGGGTCCCTCATGATAATTACACGCCTTGCCTTTGCAGCATATCTTCTCGATAGGCTTGAGAAGATGCGGGATGCAACCGAGCGTCTGCCAGGCACATCATACCTTGCAATCTTTAGAAATGCACAAGAGGCAACCTTGCGCATACTTGATGAAAAATATTTCTCAAAAACAAACACTGAGATCATCAATGCATTCCTGGACAATGAGATTCCAATCACTGCATGTGCCCGGTGCGCCGGAGTAACCCTCCTGAGGCCTTCCTCAGCAGTCACAGAATACAAGGAGCAGATATACGACCAGATAGATGCAATCAATGGACTCAAGCCAGCTGGCTCCAGCTGAACAAACCTTTTTATTGAACTACTGTCCTTAATGATTCATGGCATTGGATAGTCCTGCTTTTTTGGCCAATGAGGCTATGAAGAGATATCTTCAGAAAACAAACAGAACCGAACTTATAAAATTCTACAAACAGCTCGCAACAATGTCCGATGATCCTATTCCAGACCAGACAATCCTGCAGCATGGTGAGTATGTAGGCCTGATCAATGCAAACAAGCTTCGAAGGAAAAATATTGCAGCAATTCCAAAAAAGAAAACTCCTGGAATTGACCTGATTATTGCACGTATCTGCCTGGCAACATTTCTGATTGAGCGGACAAATGAAATCGGAAACATTGCACTTAGGCAAAATAAGATTTCATTATATTCATTGTTCAGTTCACTTCGGCTTCATGTGACAAAATTCCTTCATGGAAACTATTATGAGAGGTCTTCGTCCGAGATCATCAATGAGTATATTGACCTTGAGCCTTTGGTTTATGCATGCTCGGAATTATGCGGACTCAAGCCTATGGAACTTAGTGAAATAATGGAAAAATACAAGCCAAAATTAATTGATGAGATCGGTGGAAGCGCATGACCAAAAAGAAACATTCTACAAAAAAACAAGAGCCAAAAAGAGTCCTGAAATTTCCTGTTCGAAAACAGCCTGATTTCTTTTCAGGCCAGGACACTTATGACGTTCTTGCGCGGGAAAAAGTCAAGATCTCACCAGAGCTGAAAGTGCTGATGAGGCTTCCGCGCCTTATGACCCGTGGCGTTCATGAGGAACTTGAATTTTTTGATTCAATGAGCATTCCGCCATTTCCATTCAAGCAGGAGGATTCTCCTGCCCACTGCATTTCAAACGGAATCCCGATTCCCGGATGGGTTCAAACAGTATACTTCTCAATTACAAAAGAAGGAAGAAGGAAAGTATTTACCTATGTTGACCGTCCAAGAGGAATTGTGCTGAAAGAACCGTTTTCAGACCAGGAGAATATTGCCTCAAAGATATATTCTGCTATGATGCGCCTTCCTGGAGAAAAACAAGAATGAATTTTACTGCGGCGGAACTGATTCAGCACCAGTTGCAACTTTTAACTGCACCACTTTTCTTTTTGCAGATCCATAATACCCAATGTGGCTAACTTTAGGATCTTCGGCTACCTTGATTTTCTGAAGCTCTAATCTTTGAAGTTTGATTTGAGCAGCTTTTGTATCTGTTTTCTCAAATTCTGGTTGCCTGAGAACCACTCTTCTTGGCCTGCTTCTTGCTCTTGCATGATCTGCCTTTTTTACTCTGCCTTTTTTTCTGGGCAATTCGGAAATTGGAATTGTCATCTCACTCCTTGGCGCTGACTCTAAAACTAATCTTTCCATTCCAACAACTGTTTGGGTCATTCTGCTTCTTTCTTTTGGTGCTCTTGCTTCTTCGCGTTTGCATTGGAATCCCGGCATTCTTACTGTTACTATCACAGATCCCCAGAATTCCGGATTTTGGGATGGATGCATTGGAGGAAATCTCGTTTCTGCCTGGCTAAAGTTTCGAACAGGAACTGTTATTTCGGCTCTAAATGTTCTCCTGCCATTACAGGTTCCTTTCACATCTAGTGTTTTGCTTTCTGTTCTCTGTGGATGTCCCCTGTTGGACCGAAACTGACTAGCCCCGGCCATATATTGCATCATGATTGTTTCTCTTTCAATTGACCTGCCAGGTATTGTTCTCCAATCCAAATGGAAAATAGCTCTGTGGTGATGGTGCGGCCTGGGCGAAGCTTCCCACCTATTTAGATGCACCTCTGGCCTCTCTAATATTGTTTCTTTTTCGGCTCTAAAGCCTCCTCCCAGTGTTCCTTTCAATATTGCAGGAATTTGCGGAGGAATCATTTTTGGCCCTGGAGGAAGAGTATTTCCGGTTCTTCTGTACCAGTTGTGCTTCATTCCTTCTGTTACTCTGTATGCTGGAGTCCATTTGCCGCGGGCTCCCTTGCAGTACCTGAATCCTCTCATTGGATTTCTATAATGAAGATATGTTTTCTGCCCTTCAATTGGCTTTGGCTCGATGAAGAACTTCTGCTTACTAAAGTCGACCTGTCTGCTGCGTCTTCTCAAAGATGCAGTACCACCTCTAACCTTAGTTCTACAAATAAGGCTACTCATCAAATCCTATAAGGTTCAATCAAGCTTATAAACCTTGTCCAAGGCAGTTACGACACCAGCCGAAATGGTCTATTATGTTTATTTGAGGTAGTTTCCGCAAAATAAGAGGAATTCATTCAGTTTATCTCCTGGAATTGCTGCTCCAGCTGCCATTGTATGGCCGCCGCCAACCCCCCCAAGCTCCTCTGCCCCGGCCTTCATCAGAGCGCCCATATTTGTTTCTGAGGTCTTTGGGCGTCTGCCTGAGACTTTAATTGTTTCTTCTTCTCCAAGGGCAATTCCAATGATCGGTTTTTTGCCCCGAAGAGTCATCCCAATGACGATCCCGATTATCCCCTCATCTATCTTTCCTCTTCCATCAAGGAAGTAGAAGTTCCCAAGATTCTGGATGTTCCTTGATGCATAATCTATTCCATCGCGAAGCATTTTCCGGTGAAGCCTCAAAAGTTCCTGTGCCTCCTCATATGCGCTCTCATCTCCAAGACAAACCCTTATCCCAATATCTGGTTTTGAATGCCTTCCGCATGCATTTAGAAGGGTGCTGAATTCATTTGCTTCATATGTTTCGTTTTTTGGCCTTTTTGGGAAAATATAGCTCTCGCCAACCAGGTCTGTTTTGCGGTTTGTTCCAATCAGGATCCTTGCAAGTGCGCTGATAAGCGTTTTTTTCTCCTCGTCGTTCAGATCTGCATAAATCCGGTTTTCATAGTTCATTCCAAGATCCTTTAGAAGCTCTTCTGCCTTGTCTTCCCTGTATGATATTCCAGGCAGATATGGATCATCTGAATATGCAAGGAACTGGATCAGGTTTCTGCAGTATCTTCCGTAAAACCGAAGGTCCTGCTCTATTATTATCTCTCCACTTTCCACGCCCTGCTCTGCCACCCATCTGTTCATTCCGGAGAGGGGCATCTGCATATCTCCGGCAGCGCCAACTACTGCCAGATCCGCATGCTTTCTAAAAACACAATAAGCAGTGCTTGCAGAGCAGAGTTCCCTTCCTCCATCAAGGCCGAACAATAATGGATTTATCTGGAATTTTTCAATTCCCTCTGTCTGATGATGGTCTATTATCAGGACATCCTGAAGCTCGTTTACTCTTTTGTTTCCGCCACCCAGATCAACAAAAATGATTTCCTTTTCCTTTCCCAGCTTTTCGATTGCATGGTCATCAAGCTTATTTATGCACTCTCTTCTGTATTTCCTTCCCTCAAATGCTGAGCAAACAAGAGCTCCGGCACTCAATCCATCCGCATCATAATGATGAACAATAATCGGATTGTCCATTGCAAGTGCAAACTTTTTTGCCTCATCACATTTTTCTAGAAATTCAATCATCACAAAACCCTAATCTTTAAAATAAATCTTGTATAAGTGTGAAGTAATGGCAGCGGAGTTATTAATAGATTTTATCTTGGCATTTGTTCGAATACTCACAGCAATCGTACTGTCTGCAAGTGCCCTGTATACAGGAATTTCAATGCTCAATCGCCTCACTTCCGGAATTGACGAATGGAAGCTGATAAAAAAAGGCAATGTTGCAGTAGGGCTCTTCTACACCACAGCAATGTTTTCCCTTATGATCTTTGTTGCCCCCCGAATCAGTGAGCTTATAGTATATATACAGGATGTCCTTCCAATTGAAATTACTATCCTGAACCTGATAATTCTCTTTGTCAACTATGTCCTGAGCCTTATTCTCGGGATAGTAATAATATTCCTGACAATACATGTCATAGACAGGCTGACTTCTGATCTGGATGAGATGGCTGAGCTGGAACGCGGCAATGTTGCAGTTGCACTTATCATGTCAGTTGTTCTTGTTTCCGTTGTTCTGGCATCCAGCGTTCCTGCAGAATCAGTATTCTCAATGATAAAATCACTGGAATCGTCTTTTTAAATTGTAGATGTTCATTCAGGTTGGTGGTCTGATCAGATCCAGAACTAGAGTAACCCCGGAAAATATAGACAAAGTTGAGAGCGATGCTTTGGTTTTTGTCAATAAGACTATTTCTTCTCTTGAAGTTGCTATAGCAAAATGGAAAAATTCAAAACCCAAAAATCTAAAACACAAGGAACAGGCGACCATGCTCATTGAAGCGCACCAGGATCTCTCTGACTGGATGCGGGACTTTCTTCTGAAGCCAAAAAACGAGGATTTTGAAGTCCGGATAAACCGGTTGCAGGAGCTTTCAGATATCTGCAATATCTATGTGTGATACTTATGGCAACTCCATCGCGATTGATGCAAAGGCAAGATCAGCCATCATTTGATGCCGGCACAATGGCAGAAGGAATAAGGAGGGACGCAGGATCTAATCTCGGATCCGTGCTAACTGGCGCAACATCACAGCTGATGCAGCTGCAGCAGCATATGGATCAGCTGTCCCTCCCTGAGCAGTCTTATGATCCCATGGGTTTTGATACTCCTGAATTTGACAGCTATTTTGCAATGGATGAGCCGGAATTCTATGATCCGATGTATGATGACATGTCTTATGATGATGACATGTTTTTTTCCGGTATTGATTCAGATGTTTTTGCAGGTGAGGATGGAGCGCTTGATGCCAGCTTCCAGGGAGACAAGGAATTCGAGGAATTCCTAAAAGGAAAGAAGAAAGAGTATGAGCTCAAGAAAGAGAGGCAGAAGAAACTGGCAAAGAAAAGGGAAAAAGAGCTGAAAAAACGCGGAGTCCGCATCGTTGTTGTCGGTGGCAAGACAAAGCTTGTCAATGGAACGACTGTAATCTCACTTCCAAAATCATTCACTTCAAGCAGGAAATTCAAACTGTTCCAGTCAGGCAAGCTTCCGGTCCACAAAGGAAAAGATCTTCGGGTTGCAAACTGGCTGGTCAAGAATAAGCAGAGGCTTGAAAAACTTGGGATAAAAGTCACTACAGATGGTCCCAATTATACTATTGAAAATTCCAGGATGAAGAAGGTTTCCTTGAATGCAAAACTATTTGCAGGAAGCGGTCTGGGCGGCCCTGATTTCAAGTCATTTCTGGCAGGACACACATCTGTTTTCAATGCAAAGGACAGGACAAAGGGCAAGAAGCTTGCAACATGGCTTTTGAAGAACAAGCAGATGCTTGAAAAGGCAGGAATTTTTGTCCATGTTGAGCTTGATGCAAAGGGGAATCCCAAAGGAAGGTTCTGCTTGCAGAACAAGAGGATCCTTCCAAAGACAGTATCAGCAATCCAGAAAAAAGCGCTTGGAATTTTGGTTGGAAGAGCAAAGAAAATGATGGCAGATGCCAAGTCTATTCTATTGAAGGCAAAGTCATTGAAAAAGTCGAATCCACAAGAGGCAAGAAAGCTTGCAAAACAGGGCTTGATGAAACTTGCCAAGGCAAGATTCCTGAAAAATATCGTTTCAAGATTTGTTTCCCTATCCAGGCTTCTTTATGCAAAAAAACACCAAGCCAAAAAACTTCCGGCAAAATACAAGACACTTCTCAAAAAAATGGATGGGATACTTTCCTCTGCAAAAACTCCTGAGCAGAAGCAGCTTGCACTTCGCAAGGCAACATTCATCTTGGATCTGGCAAATACAAAGATGCTGCTGACCAAGATCGGCAGAAGTGCAATATTGAAATCAGCAAGTATGAGGAAGATCGAAGGATTCCTCAACACTGCCATAAGTTTGTTCAACAAAGGAACGCCAGAATCATTTGAAAAGTCCAGATTCCTTCTTACAATTTCTAAAAAATACACAACAATCTCTCTGGAGAGAAGATCAGCAAGGCACGATAACTTTGCTGCAAGGTACATTCAGTTCTATGACAATGTTGAGAAGCTTACGAATTTCCCGACTTTCAAGACAGATGGCAGGTTTGATCCAAAGAAATTCCAGAGACTGACTGGGATGTCATATGCTGATTTCAAGACAAAAACAGGTAAGTTCAGGGCAGGATTTGCAAAAGTTATTTCCCACTATTCAAAGAAATCCATGGCGCATTATGATCGCGCGCTGAAAAACCTGGAAAAATTATCAACACTGACAACATCAAGCCAGAAGCCAAATAAACGTAAATTAACTGCTCTTCTCTCTGGTGCTAATAAGCAACAACTACTGGGGAGAAAAAACCATGCCCAATTATTCCAGGTCAAGCCTTTGATAGGTGCATGTTCCCAGATCTATAAGGTCATGGCAGCTCTTCCAAGCCTGAAGAAAACAGAGAGCGAGCCAAAGACATGGGGGCTTGGAGCAGCAGGAAGAAAAGATTTGCTCACACTAAGGAAAAAAGTCCAGGTTCTTTTTGCAACAACAATAACCCATATCTACAAGGCTTCACTTCATTTCCTCTCTTCGCAGAATGCAAAGGGGACAGAGAGGGCTACACTGGTCAAGATGGCCAAATCAGAATTGAAAAAAGCCCAGTATGCAAACCAAAGATTCCAGAAAAGTGCAGCTCTATTCCACAAGCAGTATTTCTTTACCAAGGCCATTGCTACTGCAGTCCAGAAGACTACAACTAAAGCTTGGGAGGATGCATGCGATGCAGATTCCACTGTGGATGCCATGAAATTCTATCTTAACTCTATTTCCGGCAGGAAATACCGTGACAGGTACAATGCAATGGTCAGGCGTTATTTTGTCCGCATGATCACTAATCCGACTCTTCTTGCAACTGCCAAATGGCCAAGAGGAAAACAGCTTCGAGCCCACATAAGCAAGTACATGGGATGGGATGTTTTCCGCACGTTCTATGATCCAAAAGCAACTCCTGCCCAGATCAAACGTGCAGCAAGGAAAATGCTTAACATGAAAGTGCAGGTCGAATCATCAGTAATAGGTACAACAGCAAGAACAGGACAGATTGCAAAAAAGACAACCACAACAGAAACAATGCGCTATCATCTTTCAAAACATCCAAAGAGAAGGCCACTTCTCAAACAACTTCTAAAGATGGAAAAAGGCCAGGCACCAGGCACCCTTGAGCAGAGGAGGAAACTTCTCATGACATTCATGAAGCTCTGCGGAAATAACACTGCCCTGTCTGCTTTCAAGAGGGTGGTTGATGGAGTTGAAGATAATCTAAAGCAACGTTTCCGTACAGTCTTCGCACAACATATAAAATATTTGAGAAAGGAACTCGTCAATGTCAACAAAGCTGCAAAAAGAGTCAATAAAAATGGGACTTTCATCCTGAAAAACCTCCGTCCTGCGGACATCGGATTCGAGTGCACCAACACAAACCCAAACAAGGTGCTGCTTGCCAATCAAAAAGTTGCCAAAGCATACGCTCAATTGCAAAGAGACGCAGGTTATCTTGCCCCAATCGTCGGGGACATGAGTGAATTCATAAGTGGAAATAAGGATTCTCCAGGACTGCATAAATCGCTTTTGACCGCAACAAGGACTTTGGTCAAGGGAGTTGCAACTTTTCATGCCCATAGACAAAAGTACATAGAGCTTGAAGAGAGAAAGAACAAGTTCATTAAACTGGGTACTGCTGCCGGCCTGCTTCTTGCAGCTCCATTTACTGGCG
>CAZYZZ010000007.1:0-11703 GCA_964651995.1 Microcaldota archaeon | reverse complement strand
TTCATTAAACTGGGTACTGCTGCCGGCCTGCTTCTTGCAGCTCCATTTACTGGCGGATCAACCGGTCTTGCTGCTGTGGGTATTCTTACAACCGGAGCAGCTATTGGAGCAACTATTCCTTCCGTTGTCATGGCACGTAAAAAGTACAACATGATGAAAAATGATCCCAACCTTACAAAGCAAGAAAAACAAAAAGCCTACAACGATTATGCGTTTGAATTGGTGATGGCAGGCCTAGTTGCCATCCCGACAATTGGTACTATCGGAAGAACTTTTGCAGCAAGCAGAGGTGCTCTGACAACTGCAAGAATGTTTGCTGGTCTTCAGGCAGTTAATATATCTGCAGGAACCATGCAAGTTTATGCAGGAACTACCATGATCTGCGAAGGACAAACATTCTGGGGATCAGTTAATATCGCCTTCGGAGTACTTGGAGTTGTCGCAACAGGGCCCGGTCTCGTTCCAAAACCAATTACAACTAAACCACCCAGACCTCCTCCACCGAGTGGAATAAGAGGCCCACAGCCTCCCCCAGTTGCACCTGGACTAAAACCTATTGGCACCGGCAAACCCACTCCTCCGCCTGCAGGGCCAAAAGTAACCCCAAGACCTCCGCCTGTTGCACCTGGCCAGAAGCCTATCAAATCCCCTGCTCCAAAACCAACTACTGTTGGAAGCCCAAAGCCTCCGCCTCCTGGTGCTTCTGTTGGTCCAAGGCCTCCGCCTGTTGCACCTGGACAGAAACCTATTGGAACAGGAAAGCCTACTGCTCCGCCTCCAGGACCCAAAGTGACTCCAAGGCCTCCGCCAACAGCCCCGGGCCAGAAGCCAATTCTGACCAAGACCCAGATCCATTTCAGGAACCTGGAGTCTGCAACTGCTGCACTGAAAGGATCAAAGCCAATATCAACTTCGCAGGCAGCACAGATCAAAGCTTCCTACCAGCATATACAGAAATTAATTCAATCAAGAACCAAGCTGACTCCAAAACAATCCCAGGTGTATAAGGACTTCAGGACCCGGCTTCACATAACTCCTGGCGCAGATGCAATAAGGCTCACACAATTCCAGAAAATAGTCTCCGGAAACCAGCTTGTCACTTCAAATACGATCTCAGGTGTTCTTGCTGCAAGGCAGAGACTTCTGACAGTTGGAAAAATCAGGTCGCTTTCTGCTCCAGAGAGCAAGGCGCTTGCTGCATTTGATGCTGCAATCAAAGCCCAAAAGGCAAGAGACCTCAAGGTTATCTCATCCTTCAATGCAAAATACTCAAAATCAACATACAAGCCATCACAATCAGAAATCGCAATTGCAAGGTCTGCATATGAGCGCCTGGCTCTTCTGCAGAAATCCAAACTCACAACAATCAAAGAATCAACTACCCTCACTGTCCACAGGAGATTGCTGGACTCTATTGGAAAGACTTCAGGTGCAAAACTTTCCACTGCTCCATCTTTGGTTAAATTTGTGAGCGACATGCGCTCTGCAAATTCCGGAACCAGGAGTGCTGCCACAGCAGAATTCAACAGGCTTCCAAAGCAGGTCCAGGCCCAGGTGAGGGCACTGCAGCAGCATTTCACCCAAAACAATCTATGGTCCCCAAGAAACAAGTCACAGCAGCTTGCAGCAGCAAAGGCATATGCTGAAAAAATAAAGCAGCTCAGGCAGGCTCAATAAACATCAAAATTTAAACAATTCTGATATCTATACTCGTAACGGAGAGCAATTTTTATGAAACTCGATAAATCTGACTTTTCAGAATGGTACAATACAATAACAAAAGAAGCAGAGCTTTGCGACCTTCGCTATGGCATAAAGGGGTTCGTAGTCTTCATGCCATGGGCAGTTATGACCATGAACAAGATGTATTCAATGTATGAGCGCGAAGTCGAATCAACAGGTCATGTTCCTGCGCTTTTTCCTGCTCTTATTCCAGAGAATTACTTTACAAAAGAAAGCGATCATGTTGAGGGATTTGTTCCGGAATGCTTCTGGGTCACTTCTGCAGGAAACAATGAGCTTGATGAGCGCTATGCCATGAGGCCGACAAGCGAAACCGCAATGTATACCATGTATGCCCAGTGGATCCAGGGCAAGAGCGACCTTCCGCTCAAGATCTACCAAAGATGCCAGGTATGGCGATACGAAACAAAGGCAACAAAGCCATTTATCAGGAGCAGGGAATTCCACTGGATCGAGGCTCATGACTGCTTTGCAACAGAAGAAGATGCAATGAACCAGGTCCGCGAGGATATGCAGATGACCGAGAATGCTATTCATGAGCAGTTTGCAATTCCATTCTTCTTTTTCAAAAGGCCTCAGTGGGACAAGTTTGCCGGTGCAGTAAATACATTCGCAGCAGATACCCTGATGCCTGATGGAAGGGCGCTTCAGCTTCCATCCACCCACATGCTTGGGCAGAACTTCTCAAAAGCATTCAACATCAAGTTCATGGATGATGATGAGAAGGAAAAGCATGTCTGGCAGACCTGTTATGGTCCTGCAATTTCCAGGATTTATGCGGCCTTGATCTCAGTCCATGGAGATGACAACGGGCTCGTACTGCCATTTAAGCTCGCTCCTCTGCAGATTGTTATAGTCCCTATCTTCAAGGAAGATACCAAGGACAAGATACTCTCCAAGGCAAAGGAAGTCGAATCCATTTTGACAAATTACTCTGTCAAGACAGATGCAAGCGCAAAATCCCCAGGATTCAAATTCAATGAATGGGAGATGAAAGGAGTTCCGATCCGCCTTGAAATCGGGATGCGTGATGTTGAGGCCGGTGTAGTGACTCTTGTTCGAAGGGACACAAAGGAAAAGCAGCAGGTAAAGCCAGAGCAGCTTGCAGAAAAGATCGAAGATATTTCAGAATCCATAAGAAAGAACCTCAAGCAAAAAGCAGACAAGTGGTTTGCTGAAACATGCTCTTCTGCAGAAACAATGGATGAGCTTTGCAAGGCAGCAGAAAAAGGCGGATTCATCAGAGTTCCATTTTGCAGTGACGAGCTTGATGCAAAAGCATGTGCTGATATTGTCAAGGACAAGTGCGCTGCAAACATGCGAGGCTCACTCTTTGGATCTGACATGAAGCCAAAGGGCAAATGCATTGCCTGCGATAAGGATGCGACTATCTACCTTTATGCTGCAAAGCAGTACTAGCTCCACCCTGACTAACTTTTTAAATTATTAGTTGGATAATTCTCTTTATGCAAGGAGCAAAAAAGGGATCAAAAGGAGAAAGCGCAGCAGGTACAAATCCAAGAAAATTCCGAGGTAAAACAACCTCCTCAGATGATCCCAGGAGAAGGAAAGTATCTTCATTTGAGTGCCTCACATCTCTTGCCCAGGTTGCTCCTCTTGATGAGGACAGAGCAAAAAAACTCAAGCTTCCAAAGGAGCTTTATGTAGGAGATACTGACAATTCATTTGTGCTTGATCCTGATGATGATGTGGTTTCGCTTCGCAATGATCTTCTTTATCATGGCAAGATGCCAGAAAAACTTCCTGCATTTGCAATAGATGTAACATCAATGGGCAGCAATACCTTTTGCATTCTTGTAGATAGGAAAAGAAAGATCCTTATTGCAGATCCAATAGACAACATGTTTTCTGACCAGGGCAGCTGGGACCTGTTCTTCAAAAGCGTTGATGAGGCTGTTGCTGCTGTCAAAAAGTTCGAGAGCCAGGGCAGGAAAGTGAAGTATGTTGTTATCAACGACAGCCTGATGAGCGTAAAGGACTAAACCATACTGATTTAAATTTCCCCATTTATTTTACTAATTACTTATCTCTTTACCAGTGTAAATTTTATCGAGTAAACTTTTCCGTTTACTTACTGGAGAGGATATGTGAGGCATAATTCATGAAATTACTTTTTGCAATAGTTCTAAGTTTGTTGATGTTTGGTTGTTTGATGAAGCCGGTTGGTCCTTTTGAAGAGGGCATTAGACCGCCCCCAGGCCTTGATGTCCGGGAAGCTTTAACTAAAAGTGAGATCCCTGTTTCTTTGGGTGAAAATGAATTGAATGAGACTGTTACTCTGCAGTCTGATGAGCCCCAAAACCCTGAAAACAATACTCTTGATCTTAAAGTTGATGCTCCTTTGGAAGCAAAATGACTTTGCTTTCGGTTAAGTTTTAAACTCCTCCCTACATGATATCCTCTAAAATAGCCCCGTCGTCTAGAACCTTTTGGCTGGTCAAAATATTGAATAAACAGCCAGCAGGTTGGCAATGGTCAAGGATGCAGGACTTTGGGGGCCTTTTGACCTCTATTGGCTCAGGGCAAAACGCCCGCGAAAAGCCATGAGGAAATCGAAAGGTCAAGGAAATCCTGTGACGGCAGTTCGAATCCGCCCGGGGCTATATCATATTTTTAAACACATTAGCACACATTCTTATGCATGGGACACAATGCCATGACTGCTCATCTTAGAAGAGAAGCTGGAAAAAAGGCATTTGAAAAATTCAAAAGTGGCAAGACGGATTTTTTGAGAGTCTCCTGCTTTGAATCCCATTCATTTATCGGTTTTTTGAAAAATGGAAATCACAAAAAAGACCTGACTAAAGTCGCAACATCTCCGGATACACATCCTGATAACCGCGCTCTTGCCTGGCATGCTCTAGGTCTTATGAGTGAACCGATTAGGAAATAACTTCAAATCTGGAGAGATTGAATGAAGTTCTGGTTTCAGAAATCGCGGTAGTGAGCTTTTGCTTGTCTGCAGTAAATACTGTCATATTCTCAAGAGATGTTCTAAGTGCTGCAAGAACAACGCGATCTGTATTCTCAAGGAATGAAACCAATGCATCATCTGGTACCTCTACTGCTGAAATATCAGAGTCTGCGAAAACTCCTTTGTCAAATTCTGCCTTGAGTTTCCTAATGTCCATATCACTTCTTTTCCTCGTTAAATGTCCGTCTGTTCTTGATATGATGTCATATCCTCCACGAAGCGAGCCTTTTGCATTTACAAGATTATCAACAATAATGTCAGTAATTGTAAATCCGGCATCAGTCATAAATCCAATAACATTTCTTGGACCATGGATAGCTGCTGGCGTTTCGCTTATTGCAAGAATGCCAGTATCCCTTCTGTCTGCTGATGGCATAACTTTTCCAAACGAAACAAAAAGTTTTGCAAGCTCTTCATCTCCAAGTGTTTTTCTTAGGTTAATGAAAAGCGTGCACATTGCAACAACCTCATATCCTCCCTTCTTTTCGAGGAATGTGAAAATGTCTTCTGCAAATGTTCTGATTTTAGCATTGGTATCCATAACTCTGAAATATCTTTTCCTTCCTGAGAGGAAATCTCCAGGTGAAAATCCGTTTGCTTTCATCTCATCTGCTGCACGATTAACTCTTTCCGAATCACTTAGGTCTCTATTTGGCCTTGGCTTTCCGTCTTCATTTACATTGTGGCATTTTTCTGCCAAATGTTCCAAATCCACATACGCGCCATTATTAACTCCATGAATTATCTCGCACATCTTTGGGCTTATATCAACAGCATCAATCTTGTGGTCTCCTAAATATGCTACATAAAAAGGCTCAAAAGGTCCTGGTCCAGCAATCAGTGTTTTCAAAGGTTCTTTTTTCGGGTTGCTATACTTGAATGCTCTTTTATACAGTCCGGTGTTTCTTCCCAAATACGTAAAAGTCGATACATTTCTAAAAGTTCTAAAACCTCTACCATTCATTTTTTTCAACCTCCAAAATGCAACTAACCTATCACTGGCTGTGATGAAACTTAGTTGCAATTTATGTTTATATATAAATTTTTAAGAACCTGCCTTGTTCCTCCCAAGGGGGAATCTTTTTAATGATTTGCTGTACTATTATAATAGGTGGGATATTATGTTAATAAAAACGGCAAAAAATGCTCGGAAAAAGGATTCAAAGAAACCAGCTAAGTTTTCAGAGGTAAAAAAACTGGCTGCAGAGGGAATTATCTGTTTGGCTATGCTTACTCCAGCTTGTGGTGGGCAGTCTCTTTCAGAGGATGCCGGAGTGAACCCGGATACTTCTGCAAGAATTGATTCAGATGTAGTGGGCCACGATCCTGATCGCCATGATGCTGATATGAGAGCTGATGCTGAAATGCCTGTAGACGCACGTCCTGACGTTGAAGTGGAAGTTGAGCTTCCTCCATGTCCTGAGCCGGTGTGCAGTGTAGAGCGTGATTCAAACCCAGAGCTCAGGGTTGATATTGGCGGAAGCTCAGTTGTTGGTGGGATAAAAATAACCGGACTTTCAAATGACGGTCCTGTTGCCTATGTTGATATTCACTGCGATAGTACTGGAGAGTTGCTAGCAGAAAACGTTACTCTTCCTCTTAATTCGACTGAAGAAATTTCACATGAAATTGCAAATGTCGAGATGATGTGCTTTGGTATTCTTGGAGATATGAGGCTTTTCATGAATGTAACAGTTACTCCAAACTGCAGATAATCTTTTTTTACCACTTTTTCCTATAATATATTATTAGTACGAAACTTTCCAGCTGTATTTGAATTTATAAATATTACACTTCTAATACTGCCATGCGTTCATTTACCATAGTCTCCATGGTTCTAGTGATTTTACTTTTTTCTGGCATCTCTTTTGCCGCACTGCCAATAGCAGAAAATATCTCAATTACAGGTTATCAGTCTACTGACAACCTTAGCGCAAGCTGGGATGTTTATGATGCAGATGCAGATGATGTCCGAAATTTCACTGTCTGGTCACTGAATGGTGATGAGCTCCCTTCTCTTTATGTTCCTTTTGAAGGTTCTTCGAACGCATATAACGCAACTGATTATGCTGGTGGTGATAATGGAGGTACATCAGCTACTGGAGCAACATACAATGCTACTGGCGGTTATGATGGTTATGGAGCATACGAATTCAGTGAAAATAATGACGAAGTAAATCTCGCCACAACAAATTTCCCTACTATCGGGAGCGGCAATTACACTTTGATGGCATGGGTGAAATCAGCAGGAACACAATCCAGTTATGCTACTATATTTGCAATCAATGGTTTTCAGCCTGGTTTTTATGTCTATAATCAAAACCAACTGGCAGTGTATCATGGAGGCACTGCTCCATCAACCAGTGATGCTTCATTGAGTGATGGGGACTGGCATCACATTGCTTTTGTACGTGAAGGAACTGGCGCCGGACAATTGAAATTCTACTTGGATGGCGCACCTTTAGGCTCCAGTATTCACAGTACTTCAATAGCAGCAGCAACTGCTCTGAGAGTTGGATATGATGGCCTTAGCGGAGAGGACTATTATGGTTCCATTGATGAAGTTCGCTTCTATGATTCTGCCCTGACTGCAGAGCAGGTAGCTGCTTTTGCAAACAATGAGACAAACAAGATTGTCAGCAGCATGACAACTGATAATCAGAATTGGAGCATTTGTGTTACTCCAAATGACGGTGGTCAAGACGGAACTGCAAACTGCACTGACAACGTTACAATCGGAACTCCATCATTCAACCAGGTCAGTGGATGTATGGAAATTTCAACTCCTGGCGAGTATGGACTGACAAGCGATTTGGAGGGAGCAAATATCACTGGGGGTGGGACCTCTTGTTTGAAAATAACTGCTTCTGGAGTCACTTTGAATTGTTATGATTATAAAATTGAGGACAACGGAACAGCAGGAGTGACAAATGGTATACTTGTAATCAATGATGATGTCGAAATAATAGACTGTCCTGTTGTCAGCGACTATGTAAATGGTATCAAGATTACTGGCGCAGATAACGTCACTGTTGATCCGTCATCTTTCTGCAATAATGATGTTGGTATCTTTGTAAACCAGTCAAGCAACACCCATATACTTGATGCAATTGCATGCAACAACACCCAATATGGTATTCTTGTCCAGGATTCGATCAACACTACGATAAATGATACAAGGCTTTACAATAACTCACTTGATTTCAACATAAATACTTCATCATCTTCACCAAGCATTCCAGTTGAACTTAACAATGTTACATTCGATAACCCAAGCGGGGATCTGAGCAATTACACTATTCTTGACATTGATGATACTCTCACAATCTCCAATGAAGAATACAACATAAACTGGTCATCCTCACCATCAGCTCCTCCAAACAGCCTCACAAGCATAAGAAATGGATATGTTACGATAAATGCAACATCAACCATGAGCATTGACTCAGCAGTCTGGCACTGGACTACTTCTGAGGGATTTGCATTCTTAGAACCATCAATTGAGCTTTATGGATGGAATGGAAGCGACTGGGACGGCGCAGGAGAATCACGCAATGTTGCTCAGAACACACTGACTGTTAGCAACCTGGCTAACAAATCAACTTATGGCATGTTTGGAAACCAAAATCTCTTTGGATGTGTTGAACTTAACGAATCAGGATCTTATTATCTTGGTGCAGACATTTCAGCATCTTCAGTTCTGAGTTATGATGGCTATCAAGCTCCTTGGGGCAATACATCACCAACTCTTCAGGGTCCTGCCTTTGACATCACCTATTCCTGTATCATAATCAATGCGTCAAATGTTGATTTTGACTGTAATGGATTTGAAATTGACTGGGATGGCAGCGGAGACTTCAACACAGTTTCAGCTGGAATTGCAGCAGTTCCTGGCAAGAGCAATATAAGCATCACAAACTGTCCGAACATAGAAGACTTTGCATTCAATGTCTATCTTCTTGGAAACAGGCATGTCCATGTTGAAAATGTTTCTTCAAACAGATCATATTATGGTCTCACTTCCATGAGGACAAGATTCAGCAGTTCTGATTGTGATAATCATACTTATGTCAATACCTCATCGCACTGGGCAGGCTACAACAAGCCTGACTGGCAGCCTGGAGCGGGTTTCTTCTCAATAGGATGTATCAACAGCAGCTACATCAACAGCACTTCATATTCAAGCGGGGATATCGTCTCCTCAGTCGGAATCGGCCTGCGACTTCGCGATCCGAGAAATATCTCAGTTGACAACTTTACGCTCTACGACAATGACTTTGATTTCAGAGTAAGGCAGCAGGATATCATCAACTCAAATGTAACTATGTCTGATGTCTACTTCCTTCCTCCAAATGGCGTGTTTGAGAACTACACATGGCTTGATCTGACCGATACTATGCCAATCGATGCTGACGAATATAGTATTTCCTGGTGGAACCATCCAGCAGTATCGCCTCCACTGGAAAATGAAAGTCTCGGCCAGAAGTTTGTCAGATTCCTGAGAACTGATTCAACCGACACTCCAATAATCGATAGCCTGGTCTGGCATTATACAGATGCTGAGGTTACTTCAGGAGCATTCAATGAAAGTACCTTGGAGATTTATTCGTGGAATACCTCATCTTCTTGGGATGATAAGGATGCAACACTTAATCCTGGTAGCAATATCCTCACACTTACCAATCATCCGGTTCCAAGCGGCTCTGGCGGAACCATTTATGGTATGCTGGGAGAGCCTGTTGCAGTGCCAGTTTCATCCTGTATGGAACTTACTCAATCAAGGGACTATTACCTCACCGGCAACATTGCAGGAGCATCCATCAATGCAACTCCAAGGGAAGGATATGCTTGCCTGAAAATCCTAGCAGATAATATAATTCTTGATTGTAATGGCTACAATCTTACTCATACTGCTGAGATGTACCGTTATGCAGTTCTTGGAGTCAATGCTACAAATATCACGATAAGAAACTGCAATGCTTATGGCTATGCTTACGGTGTCATGCTGCATAATACTTCCAATTCAACAATGACAGACAATTATGTTCAAAGTCCCTATGATGCCGGTTTCTTCATTGATACAAACAGCCATAACAACACCCTTGTTGATAATGAAGTTCGCAGATTATCTGGCGCTGGAGATTATGGATACAGGATCCGCGGTGATTATGTCCGAATGTATAACAACACCGCATACTTCCCAATAGGTGTTTATGGAGATGGCAGCTATTATGGAATTTATGGCAACAACACCTTCAATTTCTCATATAGTGGATATGGGTTCTATCCAAGATATTCATACTACAACATAGTAGAGAACAACACTTTCCACCGATTTGATTATGGTGTTTATTCATGGGGAGGCAACAGCAATAACTACACAAATAATGACATTTATGATAATCCAGATGCCGGTATGTTCCTGACTTCTGGAAGTCTTTTGAACCGTATCCAGGAAAACAACATCACCAATAATGGTCCATATGGAATTATGGTAACCTCCAGTTCCAAGGGCAACATTCTAACAAATAACACTATCACGGGTGTCACTACTGCAATCCGCCTTGAAGACGATGCTGACATAAATGAGGTCTATGACCATGTAATTGATGATGTGACCAATACCGGAATCGATGTGCGCGATTCCACAAGCTACAACAATCTCATCATGAACAACAACATCACCGGCATACCGACAGCAGTTTCAATTACTAGTGGATCAGGAACAAGAGTATTCAACAATAATATAACTCGCTCATCAACCTATGGTATCTATGTTTCATCAGGTCCTGGAACAAACCTTTCCAAGAACCACATGTATAACAATACAAGAGACGTTGCGCTATACTCGACCTCACCAGTAACGATATTCATGGATGAGATGATCTTCGACAATCCTCTTGGAAACTATCAGAACTATTCCAATATCTCAATGCAGGATCTGATGACTGCAACCACGCGATACTACTTTAACTGGACAACAAACAGCACCAACCCGCCATTTACCTTCCCTTCATTCAATGAAAAATATGTTGATATAAGCTCAGATATTGGTACTGTTTCAATTGACAGTATCTCTTTCCAGTGGAATGATGATGAAGTTGCTGGCTATGAAGAGGGTGACCTTGAGATCTGGAAAAACAATGGTACATGGACCAAGATGGCAAGTACGCTCAATACTGAAACTAACAACCTTTCTATCACTGATCTTGTTCCAAACAGTGAATACGGTATCTTCGATGGGCTTGGAACAGGATGCGAGGATATCACTGTGCCAGGAACATATCTCTTGAACTTTGATGCATATGATGCGCCTTTTGCAGTTAGTGATGTGAACTATATCGATTACACCTGCTTCAGAATTATGGCCAACCATGTCCGATTTGACTGCAATGGCTATGCTATTACTAATCCAAACAATATTGATGATGCTGCGGCAATTACGGTTTACGGAAATACCACAACAGATTATACGAATGTAACAATAGAAAATTGCGGAAACATAAGCGACTATGAAATCGGAATCGCACTCCATCAGACCTCAGGAGATATAATCAGGAATGTCACTCTTATCAATGCATCTGGAGACATCGGAGACTCATATGGTATTTGGGCATACAATACAAGCGACAGCCAGTTCTACAACCTCACTGTGCGCAATTCATCCTGGGACGGAATCAGAACAGGTCTTGGAGACAACAATACCTTCCATGATAATATCATCTACTGGAACTACAGATATGGACTTCATGTTTTCGGCGGTACGAATTTCAGTGTATATGACAATAACCTAAGCCTAAATGGCGATTCCGGGCTTTATCACAATACTGCGTCAAGCAGTGTTTACGATAATGTCCTTATTTCCAATGACGCAATCGGTATGCAGGTCCAGTCTGCTGGAAATGATATTTACAGCAATGTAGTAAACTCAAGCACAGGCAATGGTTACTACATATTTGGAAATA